>JBIJDW010000053.1:0-12209 GCA_044343885.1 Kiritimatiellia bacterium | reverse complement strand
GGCCGCCATGCCCGCCAGCGCAGAAGATGTCAATGCGTAGCTCGTCGGCTGGGATCTCGACGTCATCCTCTTCGTCGACCTCGGGAAAGACCGCCACCGTGGCCGCCGAGGTGTGTATCCGGCCCTGCGCCTCGGTCACCGGCACCCGCTGGACGCGGTGCCCGCCGCTCTCATACCGGAACGTTCCGTAGGCGCCCTCCCCGGCGACCATGAAAAGGATTTCCTTGTACCCACCCATTTCGCTCGGGCTGGCGTCCATGACCACCACTTTCCAATCCCGGCTCTCGGCGTAGCGGCTGTACATGCGGAACAGGTCGCCCGCGAAGAGCGCCGCCTCTTGTCCGCCCGTTCCGGCACGCACCTCGAACAACGCGTTGCGGATGTCCGTCGGATCGGGCGGCAGCATGGCCACCATCATCTGGCGCTCGAATTCCGGAAGAGCGGGTTCCAGATGCTCCCGCTCGGCGCGAGCCAGCGCACGCATCTCGGCGTCCGTCGTGTCGTCAGCCTCAATCTCGCGGTTGTTGGCGCATTCGCGCCGACAGACCTCATAGGCGCGGAACGCAGATTCCAGTCGCTTCAATGCGGCGTGCTCGCACACACGCTCCTGCAGCAGCTTGCGGTTTCTCAACACGTCGGGATCGGAGAGGGCCTGCTCAACAAAGGCGAGGCGCTCCAGCCGCTTCGCAACATGCACGCTTTCGATCATGTCGACTTGATTGCGTAGCGCTTGCGGAACTGATCCACGCGACCTTCGGTGTCGAGCATCGTATGCTGGCCGGTGAAGAACGGATGGCAGGTCGAGCAGGTGTTGACGCTCATCTCCTTGACGGTAGAGCGCGTCTGGGTCACATGGCCACAGGCGCAGGTGATCGTCGCTTCAGCGTAATTCGGATGGATTTCCTTCTTCATAAACAAACCCTTTTCTCACAAAACGGAGAGACATCTTACACCAGCCCGTAGGCCGCTGGCAAGCCTAAACCACAATTAACTGATCCGCAGCGGCATCAGCACGTACAGGAAGGGGATGTCGCACTTCAGGATCGCCGGGCTGTTGCCGTCGTTCATCTCCATAAAAACCTCGTCACAATCGAGATTCTTCAGCGGATCCATGATGTACTCCGGATTGAAGATGACGCTGATCGGCTTGCCCGAAAATTTAATGGGCAGCAGCTCGCGCGCTTCGCCGATATCAGGGCTGGTGCTCAGAATTTCGAGCTGATTCGCAGCAAACGTCAGCTTGGTGGCATTGGATTTGTCAGTCGCAATGATGGAGACGCGCCGCAAGGCCGTCAGAAGCGCTTCGCGTTCCAGCGACACGCGTTCGTCGCATCCCGACGGAATGACCTGGCGGTAATTCGGATACACGCCATCCACGAGCTTGCTGCTCATCATCGTGTTGCCAAATTCAAAAATAACCTGATTTTTTTGAACAAAAATTCGGAGATCGCCATCGTTGCCCAAAATGTGGACCAACTCCGTCACCGCTTTGGTCGGCAAAATCAATTCCACATCGCTTTCGGGCGGGAATTCCACTTCGTGTTCGACCAGCGCCAAGCGCCGGCCATCCGTGGCAACCATCGTCAGCTTGCCATCCTTGAAGGCCAGCAACACGCCGTTGAGCACGCGACGGGTTTCATCGAGCGAAGCCGCGTACGACGTTTTGCGGAGCATTTCGCGAAAGGCCCCCTGATCGATGCGGTAACACATCCGCCCGTCCGATCCCGGAATCGGAGGAAATTCGCTCATCGGCAGCCCGTTGATGCGAAACGACGACGCGCCGCACTGAATGGCTGCCACGTCCTTTTCATCCACATCAAACGAGATGCGCCCTTCCGGCAACTCACGCACAATGCTTGCCAGACGGCGGATCGGCAACGTGGTGGAGCCGTCCGCAGTCACCTCTGCTTCAATCAAGCTGCGCACCGACATGTCCAAGTCCGTGGTCGTAATCCACAGCTTGCCATCTTCGGCTTTGATCAGCGCATTGGCCAGAATCTGTAACGTGTTTTTACCGGAAACCACGTTTTGAACCGTTTGCAGACTTTCCAAAAACTTCGAGCGCGCGATTGAGAACTTCATCCGTAATCCTCCTGCCTACACCATGCGCGGTTGCGCGGTTGAGATAATAGTATATCAATTCATTAATTAAATGCAACACCCGTACTATTAAGCACCAAAAAAGCAGTTGATAAGTTGATAAGTTGTTTATGTGCAATAGTTTGAAATAAACAAAAATCAGGCAAGAACATGTTCACAAACTGAAAGCGAGTGTTTATGAATGGAAAAATATTTTTGGGTGTGTTCATAGAACCGGGTTTATTGACAGAGAACTGACGGCGTGTGATCATGTTTTAAACGGGTTACCAACAGGGTTAAAAATCGATATCTTTGGGGTCGCGGCCGAGCTTGCGGACCACTGCGTAAATCTGTTTGGCGAGGTCGGGATCGGTCTCGATGATGACCTTGATCAATTTGCAGGCGTGAATGACCGTGGCGTGCGTCTTGCCAAAGGCCTTGGCGATCTCGGGAAGCGAAGAGCGTGTCAGTTTGCGGCACAGCACCATGGCCACCTGCCGGGGCATCGCCACGGAGCGCGGGCGGCGCTTGCTGGACATGTCGGTCAGGCGCAGATCGAAGTGTTCGGCCACGATGCGCTGAATTTCATCGAATGAGATATCCTCCTGGGTCTCCTGCGTCAGAACGTCCTTCAGGAGGTTTTGCAAGGTGTCCAGAGTCAGCGGTTGCGGGTTGAGCGTGGTGAAGGTGATCGCGCGCAAGAGCGCGCCTTCGAGGGTGCGCACGTTGGAGGTGACGTGCTGGGCGATGAACGTCATGCAGGCGTCGGACAGGACGACTTTGGAGGCGCTTTGCTTGTAACGCAGGATGGCCAGCCGGGTTTCGAAGTCGGGACATTCCAGTTCGGTGACGAGTCCCGATTCGAACCGGGAGACCAGCCGCTGTTCCAAGCCATCGATTTCCCTCGCCGGCCGGTCACTGGTCATCACGATCTGCTTGCCCTTCATGTGAAGGTCGTTGAAGCAGTGAAAAAACTCCTCCTGAAGGCGCTGCTTACCGACGAGAAACTGAATGTCGTCAACCAGCAGAATGTCGACCTTGCGGTAGCGGTTGCGAAATTCGGTGATCGCATTTTTCTGGATCGCGTCGATGTACTCGTTGAGCAACGCCTCCGACGTGACATAGGCCACGCGCGTCGCGGGATCGTTTTGTACGGCTCGATGACCAATCGCCATGATCAGATGGGTCTTGCCAAGCCCGGTCTGACCATAGATGAAGAGCGGGTTGTAGGTGCGACCCGGCGCCTGAGCGACGGCCGTCGCGGCGGCGTGAGCGAAACTGTTCGACGGGCCGATGACATATTCCTCGAAGGTGAAATGCGGATTGAGATTGGCCGCCAGTGCCGGCTGCGTGCGCGGGCGGCGCTTCGCCGGCGCAGCGGACCGCGACAGCGTCGATGCCGGTGGCGTCGCGTCGTCGTCCACACCGCCCGCCTCCTCGAGGCTCACGACGAAGCGGAACGGCACGGCGTCGCCGCCCGACGCGACCTGCAGCGCCGACGCGATCACGTCGCGATAATTCTCCTCAATCCATGTCTGCTTGAAATCATTGTCCACACCCAGCAGGAGTGTGTCCCGCTCCAGGCCGAGCGGTCGCAGCGTGGCAAACCAGGCCTCGTATTGGCTCTTATTGATGATCTGCATGATCTGATCGCATGCCTTGGTCCAAATCGTTGTCGCATTCATAGGAGTGTCGCATTCATAGGAGTAAGCCTTGAAAAAAAGATGGCCGCATGAAGGCACCATAAGACACCAATCCATGCGTGCGGGCAAGAAGAAAAAGCATTCAAAGCATCAACAGGTTGTCCACAGGATACGAACAGGCCTGGGAAGAAATATAAAAACTTTATTATTAATAAGTTATGAGCATTAATGGGGGGATTAGGAGAGGCGGATATGGAAATCATGAAAAAGATGTGAACAGCGACTGTTGAGAGCGAAGAGCGAAAGAAAAAACAGGAACGCTGTCGGGAGCGAACAATAATGATTACGGTCTGCGCGTTGAGTGTGGAAACAACACGGCGAGTCCGAGTCGCCGCGACCTTCGGCGGATGCGAAAGGCAAAGAAAGGGAACAACGATGAATCGATGTAATCAGACGTGGCTTGTGTGTGTGGCGGCCGTGGTCGCATGTGCCGCAGGTGCGCAGGAGCAAGCGCTTCCGAAGGCACTTCCGCAGACGCTTCCCGAAGCCCGATCCGATGTTGCTGCACCCGGTGCGGCGCGGCCGCCGCGGGACTCGGAGGCGGACGCGCCTAGCGGCGGTAAGGTGGACCGCGCCCTGCGCTTGCTGCGGATCATCGACGATCCCAAAAACAAACAGGTGCTCAATCTGACGGATGAGCAGAAAGCGGGGCTGAAGAAAAAGATCCGGGCGCTGAATGAGCGGCAGGCGGTGATTGACGAAGCGCTCCGTATAGCTGCCCAAGAGCAGATTGAGCAGGCGGCAAAAGTCATGGCCGACAAACAGGCGCCGACGGACACATGGATGGAGCTGGTGGTGAAAATAGGTGGCTTACGAACCGAGCAGGCCAAAATACAGACGGAGAAATTGCTGGCGATCCGCGATACGTTGAGCGCCGATCAGATTCTGCGCGCCAATGAGGCCTTGCAGAAGCGGACCGAGAAGATACGCGAACGGCTCGCCAAACCGCGCGTCGTCCCCGAGGCCCGCGGCGCGCGTCCCGGCGGCAAGTCGCAAGGCGCGGCGACTCCTCCGCAGCGCCCGGAAGGATGGGACGAGTAGGATGCGCCTTTAGGATTAATGGCGCTTGACCGTCAGGACCGCGCAGGGCGCCTTGCGAACCACGCGTTCGGCGACGCTCCCGATCATCAGATGGACCAAGCCGCTGCGGCCGTGGGTGCCCATGACGATCATGTCGGCGTGCAGCTCCTCGGCCATGCGGAGGATTTCAAGATACGGCACGCCGCTCGTCACCTGGCAGGCGACCGCAATCCCTTTTTCGGCGAGATCCCCGGCCGTCCGGGTCAGACGCTCGCGGCAGGCATCGGCAATGTCGGCCAGATCGGCCTGGCGCATGGGCGGCACCAGCGCGTCACCCGGCAGGGGCACGAGGATGGGTGCCACCACGTGCAGCAGCGTCAAGCGCGCCTCAAACTTCTGAGCCAGCAGAGCCGCGTAGCGCATGGCATAGTCAGAGAAGTCCGAGAAATCCACCGGACACAGAATCTGTTTGCATGTGATCGTGTTCATTTCACGCCTCCTGTTTGAGTTGCGGCGCCGGATGGATTCCCGTCCGTCACACCGATCATAGCGCACCCCCGCCGACCGGGGCAAGTGATTTCAGCAAGTTGGACCTTCAGCACGATCTCGTCGAAGCGGTTGTTGCTGGGCATGGCGAAGAGGCAGCGGCCTTTGCTGCGGGCGGCCCAGAGGTTGCCGATGTCGCGTTTCTCCTGTGCACCGGCCATCAGATGTTCGCCTTTGTACTCGACCACGAGAACGCGGCCGTCTTCAAGCAGGCACACGAAATCGGGATAGAACCAGTCGGTGGAGGTTTGGAGCCGAAAAGAGGTCGGGCGTTTCGAAAGGTTGCGCACCCAGAATTTGATACCTTGCGCTTTTGAATCGAGGAACTGGGCGCATTCGAACTCCTCTTTCAGTTTACCGCTCGGAGCCGTCTCTTTCAGTTCGCCGGGCTTGGGACCGAAGTAGTGTTTTCGGAATATGAAAGACCCCTCGTACAACCAGCTTGGTTCATACGTGATGTCCTTGAAGTTGACGGCGTGCGCGTCGCTGACCGTGAGTCCGGAATCTAGAGCGAGGAAGTGCTGATAGGCGGCTTTGCGCTCGCTCTTGCGGTGCTCGTCAATGCGTTCGTCGATGGTGTCACGCAAACGGAAGCGGTCGAAGACCAGATGCCCCACGTCCGCGAGGTCGTGTCGGGCCATGAGGCCGTTGATGGCCTTGCGCAGAAAGATGGCGGTCTCTGCCAAGGGGATGTCTTCATGATCGATCTGGCGGTCGAGCCAGACGATCAGGTGTTCGGCGGTCCAGTCCGTGCCGCTGATGTTGCCCAGCGCCAGCGTCTGCTGGTGCAGGCGCTTGACGAAATCGGAGGTCTCGTCCTGCTCGCGGGCCACATCGGATTTAACCTCGCCCCACACTCCGACATCTAGCTGGCCGGAGGCAAGCGCCGGGAGTCTGGTCGGGTCGTAGGCGGCGGAAAGCGTCGCGTCTTTGGACCCCAGCCGCCACGGGTGTTCGAGCAGGTGCGTGCGCTCGAACTCCTGCAGTTTGCCTTCTTCAAGTACGCAGAGCAACGGTACGCGGAAATCCATGCGCATCTGATAGGGTGAGAGCGCCCGCGGCTGCCCGCCTCCGCCGAGGATCTTGTCGGCCTCCCGCACCTGTTCGACAAGCGCGGTGATCCGCGTCCGCGCTTCGGGCGTCTTGCCGCAACTGGCAACCTTCTCGGTCTCGTCGGCGTCGAGCGGCACAAGAACCGTAATGGCTCCCGTCTCGGGCCGGATGCGGACCTTGCCGCACAGAGCGACCTCCTGAGCCTGGGCGACTGCGGCGTCGATCTCCTCGGGATCCAGGCGCAGGGTCTGCGGTTGAGCGCCCAGGGGTAGCACGCCCTGCGGGGCGGGCAGGATGATGCGCTCGGCTTCGGCCCGGGTGAAGCCGTTGCTCTCCAACGCCTCGCGCAACTCGTTCAGGACCTCGGGCAACGAGTCGGAAACCGAAAGCGCGTAGGCGCAGTTCAGGTCCGGGTGCTGTTTGGGTCGGGCGTTGGGCAGGCGCAGGATGCGGCCGACGATCTGCTCGATGGCCGTTGCTGAACGGGTCTCTCTCAGGCTGCACAGCACGTAGGCAAAAGGACAATCCCATCCCTCGCGCAGTTTCTGCACGGTGATGATGAAGCGAACGTTGCACTGCGGGGACGCCATATCTCCCGCATTCTTCAGGTCGTCGTGCGTGCCGACCGAGATCTTGATCTCGTCGCGGCTGATGCCAAAGTCGGCGACCAGCCGCTCGCGCAGCGGTTCGCATGCGTCCACGCGTTCGGCCTGAATGAGCAGGATAGGCCGCAGGTATTCGCCGGTGGCCTGGCTTTCCGTCAGGGCGAGTTTTTCAAGATCGGCCCGCAGGCTCACGGCGTCGGCGAGTAACTGGTCCTTCTGGCTCGGGTGGCGCGTGACCACGCGCAACGGCAGCTTCACCATGTCGGCGGCCTTGAGTTCGGCGGCCGATACATGGTGCAGGATGTTCGAGGGTTGCTTGGACCGCGCGGGCGTGGCGGTGAACTCCACGATGCAGGAGGGCATCACGTCGCCCAGCGCGGCAAACGAAAGGTCGGTGCGGGCGTTGTGCGCCTCGTCCACGATCACGACCGGACGCCGCAGGCGCAGCATGTTCACCAGCGAGGGAACCGGCTTGCCGTCCGGGCCTTTCATCAGGTCGGCCTCGCGACTTGCCGGCGCGTTCAGGAGGTGCTCCTGAAAAACGCCGTTCTGGCTGTAGACCTTGCGGCCGGTGGAGTCCTCCACGCGGAAGGCCTGGATGGTCGAGACGATCACGACGGTCTGGCCGTCCACCGAGGCACGCGGCAGGTTCAACGCCTCCTCGATAGTGACAACCTCAATTGCGCCGCAGGCCATCTCCAGCGCCCGGCGGTACGGGTGCCGCGCATCGCGCAGGGCGTCGGCCGTCTGGTCGAGGATCGTGTTGCTGGGGACCAGCCAGAGCACGACCGCTCGGTCGGCGTGCAGCAGTTCGCTCATGGCGAGGCCGGCGGTGTGGCAGGCGAGGAGCGTTTTGCCGCCGCCGGTCGGCACGCGCAGGCAGACATAAGGCATGTCGTGGGCGAGGCCCGCCGCGTGGATCGGCAGGTACAGGCCGCCGCCGCTGCCGTTCTGTTTGCACACGTCGCTGAAGGCGTAGGCCGGGTTGCCGGTCTTGGAACACAACCGGAAGAACTCCCGCAGGGAGTCCAGAACCCGGTGTTGATAGTCTTTGAGAGCGATCATGGGGAGTCCTTATCGCCTGAAGGAAGCCGTCCGGAATGTTTCCCAAGCTTTTTCTCTTCCGACTTCACACGGCGCTCCAACTTGGCAAGATCCTCTTCCGGCGGCAGCGTCTCGGGTTTGATTCCCCTCTGGTTAAGCATGACGCGGACGCTCTGATTGTTTTGTACGTGCTCGCCCGTGATGGAGGATTCCCCACGCAAATCGGCTTGCATCACGTTATGATTGGTCATTTCCGTCGCCAGATTCTTTGCTGCGATCGTCAACGTCGGGAGAAAATCGGCGAGCGGACGGGATTGGGTGATGCCGAATTTCGTCTTCATCATTTGGGTTGTGTGTCCGCCAAACAAAGCGGCATCGCCTTTGGAGCGGATACGGCCGAAGCCCTCGTCGTCAACTCCGCGCTCGTAGATGTTCTGCGAGAGCGTTTTTTCGGAATCCCGAAGGCGCTGGCGCGCATCCAGCCGGGCTTGAAGGCGCATACGCTCTTCAATCAATTCCTGCTTGCGCGTCTGAATGGCAAAGTAGCTTTGAGCGAAGGCGATTTCCTCTTTGCGGGGGTCGCCGTTTTGGGCGATCAGATAACAGGCGTAACGAGTGAGCATGAAGTCTTCGACTTCGCGTTGGCCGCCCTTTCCGATAGCGATCAATTTCGTGACGCCACGAAAATGATCGCTGACAATAAAGCCCATGGTCTCGCACGAGGTTATCGCCCGCTGGATGGCGATGATGAAATTTTCCCACCGGGCATAGCCCAACGATTCCATCAGGTCTCTTGCGAACCAGAACTCAACATTCTCATCTGGCACAATTTTTGCCCGCGCATCAAAGTCTTTTTTTAAACAGAGAACACGTTCGCTGTCCATGGGTATAACCTCCGTTTACGCTTGGCTGATCGTTTGATTCTTCATGACACCTTGATTTCATACGGCGTCTGGCGGACGGTGATGCGGGCACCTTGCAGGCGGTCGCGGCTGAGAAGGCAACCGGCGCAGTAGACCACCTTCGGGCCGTCGAACTCGGGTAACTTCGCGAGGATCTGGCGGGTCAGCACGTTGCCGCCATTGGCGCTCTCGTCGCCCAAAATGCCGTTGTAAAGCAGGTAGATGCCGACGCCACGGCACGCGCCGAGAAACGGCGTGTTGAGCACCCGCGCACGCGGCAGCGGCTCGCCGGTCTCGGAGAAATAGACATGCCGGGCCAGCTCCGAAAATTTCACTGTCTCGCGGATCATGCCCGTCTCGTCGAAGAGCGGCTCGCCCAACTCGCAAAAGCGGAAGCTGCCGCCGATGCCGGCGACCGCCTCGCCTTTGGCGTTCGTGTAGCCCTGCGCCACGCGGCGCACGCGCTCGGCGGTCACGTCGCGGGCGATTTCGGTCTCCATCTCCACGAGGATGAAGCGGCGCTGCGGCGTATCTTGTGCTGCGGCGTTCATCTTCAGAACGGCGTGTCCGGTTGTGCCGCTGCCTGCGAATGAATCGAGTACAAGGTCACCGGGATTGGTCGCTACTTGAAGGATCTTCTCCAAAAACTTCGGTGGTTTTGGGGTTTTAAATAGTTCGGATGTGTTGTTCTCCGGAAACAATTTTTTGAGTTCGTACTTAGCATTTCTGTTATGACCAGTCTCGTCGATGTCTGCCCAAAGCGTTGAAGGAGCCAAACCCGATTGACCCTCAAGATATGTCTTCTTGATCAGCCGGGCTCCATCTGGCGAGAATGCTATCTCCCCCGTGGAAATCATTTCGTTCATCCGCTCCTCTCTCCATCGCCACCCATTTGCTGGTGGCTCAATAAGAACGCCTGTTGGCGACGTTACTTTGTAGCGGAGGTTCGGTCTCGGGTTTGGAGAAGATAGGTTTCCAGGAAACCATGGACCTCTTGGGTCGTCGTCGGGATTTCGGTAATGAGCATTTGACTCTTCGGAGCGTGCTAACTGATTGGCTGTCCACTTTGCTTCGCGCGAATATACGATGGTGTGGTTGTGATCGACGGAAAAAGTCTTCGCATCATGGTTGGAGGAATCGGACGAGCGCCAGATAACATCTGCAAGAAAACACTGTGAACCAAATATCTCGTCCATTAGAAACCGAAGCGTGTGAACTTCATTGTCATCAATACTCACAAAAATTGATCCGTCGTCCCTGAGGAACTGCCGGAGCAACGCGAGTCTGGGGTACATCATGCAGAGCCAGCGGTCATGGCGGTCGAGGGTTTCGCCCTCCTTGCCGACGGTCTTGCCGAGCCAGTCGCGGATGACGGGGCTGTTGACGTTGTCGTTGTAGGCCCAGCCCTCGTTGCCGGTGTTATAGGGCGGATCGATGTAGATGCACTTGACCTGCCCGGCGTAGTACGGGAGAAGGGCCTTGAGGGCTTCGAGGTTGTCGCCCTGAACGATCAGGTTGCCGCTGCCGGGGTCGCCGCAGGCGAGGGCGGGCAGGTCCTTGAGCAGGCGGAAGGGCACCTGCTGGTGGTGATTGACGACGGCTTCTTTACCGATCCAGTTCAATGTGGGCATAGGGCAAAAAATCTCAGTCCAAAATCGTGTCGAGCTTCTCCCTGAGCGCGGCGACGGTGAGGCGTTCCTGCTTCATCGTGTCGCGGTCGCGGAGGGTGACGGTGCCGTCGTCGAGGGTTTGGAAGTCGACGGTGACGCAGAAGGGCGTGCCGGCCTCGTCCATGCGGCGGTAGCGGCGGCCGATCGCCCCCGACTCGTCCCAGAAGCAGTTCCAGCGGCGCTGAAAGCCGCTGAAGATCTCACGGGCCTTGGCATACAGTTCGGGCTTGTTTTTCACCAGCGGGAAAAAGGCGATCTTGATCGGGGCAATATTCGGCGCGAAGCGCAGGATGGTGCGCACCTCGGACTTACCCTTTTCATCCGTCACCGTTTCTTCGGCATAGGCGTTGCACAGTAGAGCGAGGGCCATGCGGTCGACGCCCGACGAAGGCTCGATCACGTGGGGGATATATTTGCCGTCGAAAAGCCGGGCGACAAAGGCGCGGGCGACGTCGGCGCTCTTGCCGCGGGCGGTCCAGTCGGCGGCGACCTTCTCGGTGAAGGCGGCCTTGGCGGTGTCGTCGAGTTTGTTCGCCGCGAGCTTGAGCGCCTCGTCGAAGACCTCCATCGACTTGCCGCTGTGCTTCTGGTGTTGTGAGAGATCGAAGTCGGAGCGTGCGGCGATCCCTTCTAGCTCCTGCGTGCCGAAGGGGAAGGCGTATTCAATGTCCACGCAGGCACGGGCGTAGTGGGCCAGTTCGTCGGGCTTCTGCCAGTATTCGACGAACGAGTCGGCGGGCAGCCCCGCCGAGATGATCCACGCCTTGCGTTGCTCGACCCAGTACTTGTGCCAGACCTCCCAGCCCCACGTATCGGAGATCGTGGCGAGATCGGGGTTGTCGGCGAGGGTGATGACCCGGCCGCAAAGCAGTTCGACGGCCTCGTCGGGCTTGATGAAAAACTCCAATTCCATCTGTTCGAACTCGCGCGAACGGAAGGTGTAGTTGCGGGGGGTCACCTCGTTGCGGAACGCCTTGCCCATCTGAGCGATGCCGAAGGGAACCGTCTGGCGGGCCGTGGCGTAGACATTGGGAAACTGGGCAAAAATCGCCTGGGCGGTTTCGGGGCGGAGGTAGGCGACGTTGGCCGGATCCTCGACCGGGCCGACGATGGTCTTAAACATCAGGTTGAAGGGGCGTGGCTCGGTCATGTCGCCGCCGCAATGGGGGCAGGCGCGCGTCGGCGCGGTGGCTCCGGCGGGCGTGGCCAAGAGGGTGTAGAGGTCGCGGGGCGAGGTGACCGAGGCGAGCCCGGCGGCGAGGTGCGGGATGCTGGCGTCGGGGGCCTTGACGGCCGCGAGGTTGGGTGCCACGCCTTTGCCGCGGCCCTTGATCCAGGCCACCACGCGGCCGATGTCGGGCGCGCCGCCCGCGCACAGCTCGGCCATGGCGCCGCCGGTGTCGCCGTCGGCGAAGATGTCCCAGGCATGGTCGGAGCGGAGCAGTTTCTTACAGTCGCGGCACATGCTCATCGGATCGGAAAAGGTGTCGAGATGTCCCGAGGCCTTCCAGATCGCGGGGTGCATGATGATGGTCGCCTCAATTCCGACCACATCCTCGCGCAGGCGGACCGTCTGGCGCCACCACG
>JBIJDW010000052.1:0-12250 GCA_044343885.1 Kiritimatiellia bacterium | reverse complement strand
GTCGCCAAGCTCGCGGAGCAAGACATCGTGGTGAAGAAGGCCCCGATCGCCGAGTGGATCTACTACTGCGATTTTCTGTTCAAGAAGGGTCTCTACCTCAAGCAGCCGAACGCCCGGGAGCGGCTGGGGTTGCTGGTCGAGGGCTATTTCAAGAACGCGGTGGAGCGGACGGTCAAGCGGATCTTCGCGCGGTCCGGTTTCTATGAGTACCGGCTGATCGATGTCGCCCGCCTGATCGAGAACGTGAGCCATCTCGTGCCCGCGCGGCTGGTTGGCGGCGACGCCGTGCTGACCGTGGGGGCCGCGCTCGCCGAGATCATCGACGAGGTCTCCGGCGTGATCGCCATCGGTCCGTTCGGCTGCCTACCCAGCCGCATCGCGGAGGCGATCCTCACGCACACGCTCAACGACGAGAAGTGCAACGTCACCGACGATGTGCGGATGGCGGGCAAGGTCATGGCCGAACACCCCTCGCTGCCGTTTCTGGCGATCGAAAGCGACGGCAACGTCTTTCCGCAGGTCATCCAGGCCCGGCTCGAGGCGTTCTGCCTCCAAGTCGCCCGCGTCCACCGCACCATCCGCGAGGCGAAGGGGAAAGGATAGACGGACGAGCCGGGGATCAGACCTCGGGGGGGGGCAGGGGGCGGACAGAAGGCCCGTCCCGTGCGGGACGCCACGGTGCTGCGCCGGCAGACCGCAGATGGCAATCGTACATCCCAGCGCGGCAATGCGCAGAAGCCTGCTCACACTATGCAATGTCTTCCTCATCGTGAATCCTCTCCTTCTGGTCTTTCCGATAGCGACACCCCAGTTTCACATGCTTCCATGAACTTGGCTGATGCCTTGGCCATAATGTGGCCATTCTGACGGATGTCAGCCTCCATATAAAAAAGCGGAGGTAACGATTTAGCCAGCCGGGCACTAACGATGGCGGGGCGACTCACGATTATGGGTTTTAGGAACCTCACGTTCAGCTCTCCCGTCAGCGCAGCTCGTCCGTGCGCGAAGAGACAGTTCGTCATCGCGCTATCCAGAAGCGCGGCGATGACGCCGCCATGCAGATAGCCAGTGTAACCCTGGTATAGTCGGTCACATGGGAACAGTGCTTCCACATGCCCATCGGCATGCGTGTTGAACGCGAGCCGAAGTCCCTGCGGATGGTCGGCGCCACAGAGCATGCACTGCGAGTGCAGACTTGCCTGAAGCGCCGCCATGGCCGCCGTTGTGGGCTCAGTGATCACAGACATTCGCCCCGGATACCAGCGTGCCTGCCAGATACTGAGCGACGAGTTGTTCCGGCGCTTCGGCGGGTGCGCCCACCACAACCTTGATACTGTTTTCCGCAAACAGGTTCTGCGCGCGGCTACCCATGCCACCGGCGATGATGATTGTTGCGCCTTGTTCGTGCAACCAGCGAGGCAGAACGCCCGGTTCGTGCGGCGGGGGTGTCACCATTCGCTTGCCTGTGATCTTTTTCGTTTTCTCGTCCACGTCAAGCAGTGCGAACTGGTCGCAGTGTCCGAAGTGCATGCACAGTTTGCCTTCGGCGATCGGTATGGCGATTCTCATGGGTGTGTTCTTCCCTTCGTTTGTTGTGTTTGGTGTTTGGTTTGTTGCGATCTTGCCTGAAAGCGCCAGTATCGGCCCGATGACATGTTCGAAAGCCTTGGCTGTTTCCGTCCGGCTGTAGTGATAGACAAACGGGGTGCCGGCGTCACAGGCCTGTCCAACCGCAGGATCTATAGGAATGCGCCCAAGAAATGGCACGCCCATGTCCGCAGCCATCCGTTCGCCGCCGCCGGACTTGAATATGTCCGTAAGTTCGCCGCACTTGGGGCAGACGAAGCCGCTCATGTTTTCGACGACCCCGAGGACCGGAAGATCCATCTGGTGGCAGAAGTTGATCGACTTGCGCACATCGGCGGTGGCCACATCCTGCGGGGTTGTGACGATCACGGCGCCATCCACGGGCGCGGCCAGTTGGCAGACGGACAATGGTTCGTCGCCGGTACCAGGAGGCGAGTCGATGATCAAGTAGTCGAGATCGCCCCAATCGACGTCCTTGAGAAACTGCTTGATGACGGTCATTTTCATCGGTCCGCGCCAGATCACAGCATCGTCGCGGTCCCGTAAAAGGAACGCGATGGACATCACTTTGAGTCCAGCATGCGCGACCGGAAGGATTTCGCCGTCCTTGGTTTGCACGTCGGCGTCTTCCAGATGCAGCATCTTGGGAATGCTCGGCCCGTGGATATCCGCGTCCAGGAGGCCGACTCGCTTGCCGGCCAGGGATAGGGAAATCGCCAGGTTGGCTGCCACCGTGCTCTTGCCCACGCCACCCTTGCCGGACATCACCAGAATCTTGTGTCGAATGCGCTGCAACCGCTCCTCAAGAACTACCTCGTCAAGAGCGTCGTCGGGACTATTTGGAGCCGCTACGTGCGCAGCATCACAGGTAGCGTGTTTGTGCGATTGTCCTTGTCCACAGCCACATTTGTCATTCTTTGCCATGTCGTCTTCTCCTTGTTTAGAACTCGAATACGGTTCCCGCACCGCCTGCCTGGCAGGTGTTGGGAAAGGCCGACCAAAGTGCGGCGAGCGATTTCTGGCCGGTGCAGTGCAAGGGGACCAGAAGGTTGATGTTGAAGCGGCGCAACTCCCGGATCGTCCAGCGCATGCGTTCCGCAGATGCCGCCCGCAAGTGTGTGCCGCCAATCACGGCGCGCACTGGTTTGTTGCCGGTGAGCCTTTGAATGTAGTCGAGGGTGTTAATGATGCCCGCGTGGGCGCATCCGAGTAGGACGACCGTGCCGCGAGGGCTTTCCATGAAGAGTGCCTGGTCATCCAGCAGAAGGTCCGGGTCGATTCCTTCCGGGTCGCGGCAAAAGGGTTCGGCAATCGCCTCTTCCGGGTGCAGGCGCGGAATCTCGCCTGTGGCCCAGATGCCGGGCGCGACTTCGGATGACTGCCGAGACGCCGTATACTGGCATTGTTTGCCGAGCAAGGCGTCGCGTGCCCCTGCGGACATGCCGATTTCGCGCACGCCCGTTTTGTCATGGTGGTATTTGGGCAAGAGCGCGTCTGGGTGGGCATGCACTGTCACGGGGCCTGCCGTGTGGCGCAGCACGAGGGCCAATCCGCCGGTGTGGTCGTAATGCCCATGGCTGAGCACGATCATATCCACCGCAGCCAGGAGCAGGCGCAAAGACTTTGCGTTATCGGCCAGTACACGCCCCTGCCCCGTGTCGAACAGCAGAAGGTGCCCGCCGCTGTCGACCCAGAAGGACAAGCCATGCTCGCCCAGCGCATTGTGAGCGGCGACCGTGTTGTCGGCCAAGACGGTGATTTTCATCGGGATAACTCCTCCCACACAGCCCGGATATCCGCTGCAACCGCCCCGGAATCCATCTCGACCACGGCGCGCCCCTGCAACTGGGCGTCGGTAACCGCGCGCCCGTAGCGTACGCGACCGGCGGTTATGGCGCCAACCTGCCGGGCTTCGGCCTCGATCCGCTCCGTCATCTCCGCATTCAAGTCCCACTTGTTCACGCAGACAGCAGTCGGTATCCGGAAGTGGCGGGTGAGTTCGAGAACCCGCGCCATGTCGTGTGCGCCCGAAAGGGTGGGTTCGGTTACCACCAGAACCTGCGAGGTGCCGCTCACGGAGGCAATCACGGCGCAACCGATGCCCGGCGGGCCATCGACCAGGATGAGGTCGGCCTTCCGTTCTTCGGCGAGTGTGCGGGCGGTTTCCCGGACTTTGGCGACCAGTTTGCCGGAGTTTTCCCCGCCGGGGGTCAAGCGGGCATGGACCATCGGGCCGTGGCGCGTGTCGGACACATACCATTCGCCGCTGAGTCGTTCGGGAAAATCGATGGCCTTTACCGGGCACGACCAGACGCACACGCCGCACCCCTCGCAGGCGGTGGTGTCAATGGTGAACGTGGCCTCGCCGGCGCCGCCATCGGTCTTGCGGACGGCATCGAAACGGCACCGGGCTAGGCAGGCGCCGCAACCGATGCAGTCGGGCTGTCGAAGGATCGCCGTATGGCCGCAGTAAAAATCTTCGCGCCGACACATCGTGGGTGCCAGCACGAGGTGGAGGTCGGCGGCATCCACATCGCAGTCCGCCAGCACGGCGTTCCCGGCCTGCCGTGAGCCTGTCGAACCGGCCAATGCCGCAAACGACGCGACCAGGCTGGTCTTGCCCGTGCCGCCCTTGCCGCTGATGACGACCAGTTCTCTCATGCGTCTTTCTCCATGCGTTTCCACAAGTCCAAGAACAACTTGCGCCACTCCGGCAGGACCTGAACGGCCATCTGGCCGCGCGAATAGGCCTCCGCCACCGGGCGGTCGTCGGGAAGCTCCAACAGCACCGGAATGCCTTCGGCGGCGCAGAAGGCGCGCACCTGTTGGTCGCCGATGTCCGCCCGGTTGATGACCACGCCATGCCGGAGGCGGAGTTGCCGCAACATCTCCACGGCCAGTTTCAGGTCGTTGAGACCGAAAGGCGTTGGTTCCGTGACCAAAATGACGTAGTGGGCGTCCCGGACGGTGGTGACGACGGGACAGGACGTACCCGGCGGGGCGTCAAAGATGGCAACGCCATCCAGAATTGCTTTCTTCCTGACGGCGCGAATCAACGGCGGGGCCATGGGCTCGCCGACGTTCAAACGCCCCTGGGCAAAGGATACGCCGCCGGAGACGCCGGATTCGACCACGCCGATCACCCGGTTCTCCTCGTGGATGGCGCCCACGGGGCACACGAGCGCACACCCGCCACAACCGTGGCAAAGTTCCGGGAATACCAGGGCCTTTTTCAGTACGGCGATGGCGTGGTATTGGCAGATTTCCGCACACTTGCGGCACGCTGTACACTTTGCCTCGTCCACGACGGGGACGCGGATGCCCACCGATGCGGTCGTGGTGATCTGTGGCTTCAGGAAGATATGGCCGTTCGGCTCCTCGACGTCGCAATCGAGATACTGGACGCCCTTGCCCATGCCTGCAAGCGTCCACGCCAGGTTGACCGCCACGGTGGTCTTCCCGGTTCCTCCCTTGCCGCTGGCAATGGCAAGAATCATATCGGCGAGCCTCCGAACTGGTTTGTGGAGAGAAGGACGAGCGTGCAGGCGTCCAGCGCCTCGATGCCGCTTCGCTTCAACTGTTCGGCCAGGGGCGGGTTTTCGCTGCCGGGATTGAAGATCACGCGCCGTGGCTGGGCTGCGATGATCGCGTCGGCCAGCGCGGTCGAACGCTCCGGTCCAACGTACAACGTGACGGTGTGGGGCGGCGCGGGCAAGTCGGCGAGAGTGGCGTAAACCTTCTGCCCCAGCAGTGTGTTCAGTCCGGGGTTGACCGGAAAGACGGTGTGACCGTGCGCCAGCAGTTGCGCCACAGCCTTGTGACTGTAACGTTCGGGATTGGCGCTGGCGCCGAGAACGGCGACGGTCAAGGCGGTTGGTCGGGCGGACTGTGTCGGCGGCATCCGCCGGCCGCGAGCCTGCACCTCTTTCTCGTCCAAGCCGTCCTGCCAGCCGTTGCGGGTTTCGTCGACGCGGTCAAAGCGCGCCGTATAGGGTTTGATGTCGAGCAACGGTGTGCCGTCGAGTACATCAAGCTCGTCCACCTCCAGTGTACAGCCGGCAACGCGCAGCAGTCGCACGATGCTCATGCCGATAGGGTTCGGGCGGCAGGGCGTGCGCGTGGCAAAGATACCGTGTTCGACATCCTGCAGGAACGGCTTGACGGTCAGGCGCGCAGCCGGGGCGCGGTCCAAATGGTACAATAGGTAGATGTGCGAGAACCCTTCAATATCCCGCAGGCCAGCGGCAAACTCCGGCAGCAATTCGACGCGCCCAAAACAACCCGCCGCAAAGACGGGTTGAATGGGCGTTTTCTCGGGCCGCGTGTGGCCGCTGCGAATGAAGCCAATGGGGCGGTAGACGATCTCCGCAGACATTATCGCGACCTCCTTCTGATTTCCTGAATGGCTAGTTCTGCGGCGTTGACCAGCGGATACGCGATGGGGGAGGCCGTCAAGGCCGGATGGGTTCCCATCTGAAACATCGCGATGTTATCCGCATTCAAAATCTCGTCCGTGCCTGTCCCGCCATTTCCGCTGGCAACTGCAATGTCCATAAGGCTCACCATAAGACTCACTGTCACTCGCTTCGCAATCCTAGCCCTTAACGACCCTTCGCGTATGTTCTCGACGCCGCCGCTGCGCGCCGCAGCATTCTCTCGGTGGTTTGCCAACTCACGCATTCGTCGGTAACCGAAACCCCATACCGCAGGTCTGTTGATTTCTCGGGCATAGACTGGGTTCCCTGGAAGAGGTTGCTCTCCACCAACATTCCGACAATGGCACGGTTGCCTCGGCGTTGACGCAGCACTGCATTCCACACCTTTTCCTGGGCCTCGAACGTCTTCCCCGAGTTTCCGTGACTGCAGTCCACCATGATGGAAGGCGGAAGCCCGCTTGTGACCATTCGTTCGCGCGCGCTCTTAATCGCTGTGACACTGTAGTTGGACCCGGATTTCGAGCCTCGCAGAATCAAATGACCGTTCCTGTTGCCGCTGGTGCCTACAATGGCGGTATGGCCGTCGTCGTCAATCCCCAGAAAACTTTGCTCGTGGCGCGCCGACACCATGGCATCAATAGCAACCTGAACATTGCCGTCGGTCCGATTCTTGAATCCAACCGGCATGGATAATCCGCTGGCCATTTGACGATGAGTTTGCGATTCCGTCGTGCGCGCGCCGATGGCCGCCCACGAGACCAGATCCGCCGTATATTGCGGCACAATGGGGTCGAGCATCTCGGTCCCGGCGGGAACACCCATGGCGTTGATGTCCAGCAGCAGGCGCCGGGCAGAGCGCAATCCGTAGTTGATATCCGCCGAGCCGTCCATGTGCGGATCGTAGATCAGGCCTTTCCATCCGACAGTCGTGCGCGGCTTTTCGAAATAGACACGCATCAGGATCAGCAGTTCATCCTCCAATTCCGCACGAAGGCCGGCGAGCAAAGCGGCATATTCCAGCGCCGCTTTGGGGTCATGAATCGAACAGGGTCCGACAACAATCAGCAGGCGCGGGTCTTGTCCGGCGAGGATATCGCGGATGGCGCCACGCGCCTTCAGCACGCTGGACAACACGCGGCCAGACGCCGGAAGTTCTTTCTTCAGCGCACGGGGAGAAACGAGGGGCGTAAACCCGACGAGATTGAGATTCTCAGTTTTCACTTGTTGTGCTTCTTGAGGACTGCGATCAGCGCCGCTTCCTGCTGAACCCCCACGAAGGTCTCCACTTCCTTGCCGTCCTTCAGCACGACAAGGGTTGGTATGCTTCTGACTCCG
Source organism: Kiritimatiellia bacterium (assembly GCA_044343885.1). Classification (GTDB taxonomy): domain Bacteria; phylum Verrucomicrobiota; class Kiritimatiellia; order RFP12; family JAAYNR01; genus VGWG01. The sequence goes on along the minus strand of JBIJDW010000052.1, from coordinate 4,892 downwards.
AATCGCTCGGCCGACTGGGGCGCCTCGTCCACATTGCATTTCCCGACTTTCGCCTGCCCTGCCATGGCGGCGGCCACTTTTTCGATAATGGGTCCCTGCGTCCGACAAGGGCCGCACCATGGGGCCCAGAAATCGACCAGGACCACACCCTTGCTTGTTTCGGTGGTGAAATTGGCGTCCGTCAGTGCCAATTCGTGCGCCTCTTTCGCGGCGTCCGTATCTTTGTTGCTCGTCTTCACGGCATCCCCTTTCTTGTTTTGCTCTTTTGAACATCCAATACAAGCAGATCGACATCCTCAGGCGCACAGTGCGCCATGTCCATGGCGTTCCGGGCCGCGGCAACAGCCATATCCGAGCAACTGATCGAGTCATCGGCGATTCGGCGTTCGCGAATCCCGGTTCGTTCGCGGATCCATTGATCGGTGGTGTCGACTAAAGACTCCAGATCGGCGTTTGTCATCCGCCGCGGCGGCGCGAACGAACCGGTTCCGGTAATCCTCGCATGTGTCGGATGAGTCATCGTTTCTACTTCTCCGCCTTTTCCGCGTCCAGTTCCTGAAGGCGCGTGCGGATCTCGTCCAGAGCGCTTTCGAAGTACTCCGCCTGGCCCTTCAGGGCGTTCAACTCCTGTTCGCGTGTCGGCGCGGCCACATCGGGCGATACGGCACCCATCAGCGGCCATCCGGCCGCCGCCCGCTGCCATCCGGTCAACCCGGTGGCGTTGAACATGTTGCGCCAGCCACGGCCATTGCCGCGTCCGCCACCGCATGCGCCCCTTCCGCGACCGAACCCCATTCCGATGCCCCGGCCCGGAAACGTGTTCATGGATCCCGGTGCCGCAACCCCGGCGCAGAAGCCCATACCTCGTCCTGTCATCGGCCCCATTCCCTGGGGTCCCATTCCATTTCCTGCTGGCATTGTCGTTCTCCTATTCTCTTGGTTGCTTCACCTGACACTCAATTATAGGCAGCCTGGATCTCCGGTGACTCTTCCAGAAGCGGTTTGGCAAGGTCCACCATGGCGTTGTCCTTCCAGAAAGGCAGTCTTTCATGTACCTTCATGTAGGTCTGCGGGATGGGATGAGTGCCAATCACGACAGGCAGATCATAGGCAGTTTCGATGAACGCCTTGAAGCGCCGGATATTGGGACACGGCGGGTAACCGACGACGAGTCCCGTGGCCAGATGAATGACCGTGGCGCCGTTCTTCTTGAACTCGGCAGGAACGTGTTCCACGTTGCCACCCGGACATCCGCCACACGTCGAGTAGCCAATGATTTCCGCCGGCTCGCTGGCAGGGTAGATCGAAAATGCTCCGCGCCGTTCGCGCAACGCCCGAAAACATTTACCGCCGCCACAACTCCTGTAGCGGGCACAGATGATGATTCCGATTTTCGTCATTTTGGCCCCCTTCTTCTGGCTGGTAAAATGCTCCGGGTCACTTTCCCCATCTACGCCCAGTGACCTTCCACGTTGGCGGCGGAAACCTCCGTCAACTCGCCCGCCTGGAACGCGCGGATGGCATCCGCCACCGCACCTTCCTTCGACAGGTAGATTCTGATACCGGCCGCCTGCAAGGCACGGAAGGCTTTCGGCCCCACATTGCCGGTGATCACGGCCGCCGCCCCCAGCCGCGCAACCGTTTCGGCGGCCTGTATGCCTGCGCCCTGCGCGGCATTCAGATTCTGGGCGTTGTCATGTGCGGCGCTTTCATTCGTGTCGGTATCCACGACCAGAAAGAACTTGGCCCGCCCGAAACGCGGGTCCACGGCACTGGACATCTCTTTGCCTGTTGCTGTGATCGCGGTTTTCATGCTTCCTCCTGTTTGCAGGCCCATGGCCGCTCTGCACGTCCCCCGCCGTCGGTCCTGCCGTGCCGACAGCGCTTCTGCTGACCACAACAGCCTGGCATCGACAAAACAGCACTTGGCAGGGATCCCGCCAACCACGCGGCCACGACTTCTTCTACAGCCCCAGCCGTGAATGGAATCACCCGAATGCCCTTGCCTGCCAGTACAGCGGCCATGGAATGCGATATGGCCCCGCAGATCAAAACCTGCGCACCGAGCGTCGCCAACTGACCGGCCTGCGCCTGCATTTCGTCGCCGGGTAACGTTTCCTCGCGCTGGGCGATCACACGACCGTCTGCCACATCCAGCAGCAGAATCTGCCGGGCTACATCGAACACCGGCGAGATTCTTCCGTTCCACGTTGCCAAGGCCACTTTCATGATTCTGCATCCCTCCGCTTTGTGATGTACTCTATATCACGAAGCGTGCCAAGATGCGGAGCAGGCGCGTTGCACACACGTAACCTGTTTGACGGCATGTGGATGCGGCAGAGATTGGTCAGGAGCAGCATACACGCGAGAGTCGCCGATTCGCGACTATGTGCCGAAACGAGAGGCGCGCTTGCGCGACACTACCTGGGCTTGTCCCCAATCACCCGCTTTTGCCCCCGCGAACGACCGTCCTTCTCTGGAAGCTCAATCCGCAAGGCTTTGATCTTGCGGAAGAGCGTGCTTTTGTGGAGGCCGAGGGAGCGGGCGGCGGCGAGGCGGTTGAAGTCGTAGTGTTCCAAAGCCGTACGAATAGCCTGTGCCTCGGCGACGCGGGTCTGCGCGGCAATGGTGTCGCCGGCCGGAGCCGGAGTTACGGCTGGTTGACCGGTCAGTTCGGGCGGCAGATGAACGCGCTCGATCCGGCCCGCACCGCACAGAACAAAGGCGCGCTCGATGATGTTCTCCAGTTCGCGCACATTCCCGGGATAGTCGTGCGCCATGAGCAGCGACATGACGTCCGGGGCCACACCGGCGACCGCCTTGTTTTGCCGCCGGTTGAACCGCGCAACGAAGTGCTCGACGAGGAGGGGGACATCCTCCTTGCGCTTGCGGAGCGGAGGTAGGTCCAGTTTGACGACGTTCAGGCGATAGAAGAGATCCTCGCGAAAGGCGCCCTTGCGGATCAGCGCGGCCAGGTCGCGATGCGTGGCGGCAATAATGCGCACGTCGGCGTGCCGCGTCTGTGTACCACCGAGCGGTTCGTAGGTCCGCTCCTGCAACACCCGCAGCAGGCGCACCTGCATCGCTGGGCTGATGTCGCCGATTTCATCCAGGAACACAGTGCCGCCCTCGGCCAGCGCGAAGCGCCCCGGTTTGTCCTGCGCGGCCCCCGTGAACGCTCCTTTCACGTAGCCGAACAACTCGGATTCCAGCAGTGTGTCAGGCAACGCGCCGCAGTTGACCGGCACGAACGGCTTGTTCTTGCGCGGACTGAGGGTGTGGATGGCGCGCGCCAGGAGTTCCTTGCCTGTGCCAGTTTCACCGTGAATCAGGACGGTTGCCTCACTGGGGGCAATCTGCGGCAGGAGTTCGCAGATCCGGCGCAACGCGGCGCTGCGGCTAATCAAGTCGCCTATCTGGCACCGGCCTTCGAGTTCTTTGCGCAGTTCCTCCACCAGGCTGAGGTCCCGAAAGGTCTCCGCACCTCCGGTGAGTCTTCCGCGTTCGTCGCGCAGAATGGCGGTTGAAACGGAGATGGGAATTCTGCGGCCGTCGGCATTCACGATGAATGCAGACTTATTGACGATGGGCTTGCCGGTCTTGACGGTGTGCCGGAGGGCGCAGTCGGACTCGCACATGCTGGCGCGGAACACGTCCGAGCAGGTTTTGCCGATGGCGTCGCGCCGGCGAATGCCGGTGATGGCCTCGGCGGCGCGGTTGAACGAGGTGATGCGCCAGTCGGCATCCACAGTGAACACGCCGTCCGATATGCTTTCCAGAATGCTTGCGGCCGCCGTGTGGAACGCGCCAGTCTGCTTGACCCTGCTACTTGCCATGCTTTTTCCCTCCACAGTGACCGGTTGGTTGTGCATCGAGACCGCCTTGTCCTGCCGAACAACCGATGAAGTTCGTGGCGGCGACCTCATGCCTGCCACCGAAAGAGCCGGCGCACGGCCAATGCCAAGCCGGTTACGGGCAAAAGGACGCACGCCACGAGGCAGACGGTTTGGTTGGTCGGCCAGTCGCACCGGAATGACAACCACAAGCCGGAGAGCGTTGACGTCACCGCCAGAACCGCGGCCAGAATCAGAACCGACCACAACCGCCTGACCAGCAGCAGGGCCGCCGCGGCAGGCGCAATCAGGTAGCAGAACACCATCAGCGCCCCGGCCACCTTGGAGGCGGCGGCCACGACCAGCCCCAACAGCAGAAAGAACAGCAGTTCCCACCGCGCCGGCCTGACACCGAGCACCGTGGCGGCTTCGCGATCCACGAACGAAGGCATATCTAAACGGAAAATGTGCATGATGAACTCTTGCGGCCTTTTATCGTGGAAAAGATGAAAAGGCCGATCTCCAAACATCTCATGCCAAGGGGCTATCTGGCGGGCCTCCCCTACCTCATTGATGAACGTGGCTTCGGAATGCATGCCCCTCTCCCGCAAAAGGGGTTTGACCGTTAACAGAAATAGGCGAGGTGCAGAACTGATCCAAGGAGGTTGCTCTACCGTAGCGCTGGGCAAACATTGGCGGGGTCCGATACTTCACACGCCTCTCACGGTTCCGCTTGACTGCCTGATTCAGCACTTTGGTGGTGACGCCGTAGGCTTTGGCGAGGTCGGGCACGTCTTTGAGCAGGCGAAAGGGCACCTGCTGGTGGTGATTGACGACGGCTTCTTTACCGATCCAGTTCAGTGTGGGCATGGCGCAAAATCCGGGTGCTGTCCCAAAGTGCTGCTCGCAAGCGAGAGAGAGAGAGAAATACGAAGTGGTGCCAATTTAGCACGCTGGGAGCAGGATGTCGATATAGGAATCTTGCCCAGAATCTTGCGCAGAATCTTACGCTTTGTCTGAAACGTCTTGTGAAGTCAGTCCAGAAATGGAACAAATAGG
>JBIJDW010000325.1:0-3935 GCA_044343885.1 Kiritimatiellia bacterium | reverse complement strand
AGGTCATCTTGCCGCGCTTGGTCGCCTCGCGCCAAACGGTGACGGTCGCCATCAGCTCCAACAGCGGACCGCTCTCGTTGTCTACCTCCACCACCGCATCCGCCTCCGCGATGTTCAGGCTCCCTTTAATTTGGTCAAAGTCCGGGATTTGCGCGGCGTTGCGGATGATGATGCGGTTGAGCGCCCCCATCTGGTTATCGGAGAGTTTTCGCCCCACGCGGGTCTGATCGTGCAGCGACTCGACGAAGCGCCTTTGATCCTCGCTGAGCTCGACGGCTTGCAGCAACTCGAAGCGCCGGGCCGATTCCTCGTGCGACGGCGCGGCGTTATCAGATGCCACCAGACGCTCAAACCCCAAGCGGGTCAATTCAACTTCTCCACCGGAAATCTGGTCGCGATAGCGCACCGCGATGCGCGCCAAAGCTTCCAACTGCTTGTCCGAGACGGGCTTTTCTCCGTCGGCGTCCTGCTTGCGCACCGACGCCACGAAATTCTCGTCGCTGTATTTTCGCTTGCCCAGTTTCACCTCCGGCCCCCACGTCTGCACGTGAGCGAGCATGGTGAAAATCGCCTGAACCTTCTGTGCGTCGGCTGGCGGTTCCTTGGCATTCGCCATCCACGCGCTAAACCGCGTATAAAAGGCGCCCATCATTTCAGTCCACTGCACCCCGCCGTTTTCGACCTGATCGAGCGACTCCTCCATGGAGGCCGTAAAGCCGACGTCGAACAGGTCGCCGAGCTTGGCGACGAGCAGGTCGTTGACCTGCATGCCGAGGGTGCTGGGGGTGAGCATCCGCTTCTCGCGCGAAACGTAGGTGCGCGCATCGAGGGTCTCGATGATCGATGCGTACGTGCTCGGACGTCCCACGCCGTTGGATTCGAGGGCTTTTACCAGCGCGGCCTCGGTGAACCGCGCTGGCGGCTTGGTCTCCTTGCGGTCGCTGAGCCACTCGATCAGATCGATCGTTTCGCCGATCGCCAGCGGCGGCAGCTTGTCCACCTCGTCGGCCACCTCGGCCTCGTCGCCCTCCGCCTCGCGCGTCTTGCGGATGTCGAGTTCCATCACCTTCAGGAAGCCGGGGAAAAGAACCTCGGACGCCGATGCGGTCAGTTCGTACCGGTGCTGCTGCGCGGGCGGCGGCTCCGGAACCACCACGGCGGTCCGCTGCTCGATCCGCGCGCACGCCATCTGGCTTGCCAGAAACCGTCTCCAAATCAGGTCGTACAGGCGCAGGGAAGGCGTGTCCAGAACACCCTTGAGGCTCTGCGGCGTCCGCATCACGTCGGTCGGCCGGACGGCCTCGTGAGCCTCCTGCGCGCCTGCCCGGCTCTTGTAGCCGTTGGGGGTCTCGGGATAGTACGCGTCGCCGTATTCCGAAATGATGAAGTCCCGCGCCGCCGCCTGCGCGTCGCGTGAAATGGCGACCGAGTCGGTACGCATATAGGTGATTAGACCGACGATCCCCTCGCCCGCGCCGAGTTCCACGCCCTCGTACAGTTTCTGCGCGAGACCCATGGTCCGGCTCGGGGAGAAGCCGCACACGCTCGACGCCGCCTGTTGCAGCGTGCTGGTGGTGAATGGCGGCATCGCCCGCCGCGTCACCGGCCGCGTCCGAATGTCGCCCACCCGCAACCGCCGTCCTTCCAAATCGCTCAACGTCGCAGCCGCCGCCGACTCGGCGCGGATGTCGGCCTTCTCGCCGTCAATCTTGGCCAGCTTGATCGTGAACGGGTCGGCTGACGCGGTCTCCTTGCGCACCCGCGCCCCCAAAACCCAGTAGGATTCCGATACAAACGCCCGGATCGCCTGCTCCCGCTCGCACACGAGACGGAGCGCCACCGATTGCACCCGGCCGGCGCTGAGGCCTCTCCGAACCTGCCGCCAAAGCAACGGACTCACCTGGTACCCGACAATCCGGTCGAGGATCCGCCGCGCCTGTTGCGCGTCAACCCGGTTCATGTTGATCACACCCGGATTTTCGATCGCCGCGCGCACCGCGCGTGGTGTGATTTCATTGTATTGAACGCGGTAGAACGGCTTGTCCTTGGCGCTCGCGGCGAGCACCTCCTGCAGGTGCCAGGCGATCGCCTCCCCTTCGCGATCCGGGTCAGGCGCCAGATAGACCGCATCGCACTCCTTGGCCGCCTTGCGCAGTTCGTTCACCACCTTGGCCTTGTTCTTGGAGAGGACGTATTTGGGGGCGAAACCGTGCTCAATATCGACGCCGAGCGTCCGATCCGGAAGATCGCGAATGTGGCCCACGGACGACTTCACCTCGAAAGCAGAACCTAAAATCTTGCCGATCGTCTTCGCCTTTGCCGGCGATTCCACAATGATCAAATGCTTGGCCATGTTGCTTCGTGTCCTTTCTGTCTCACTGTCTCAAAACGTGTTCCCGTTCAACCCGCTTGACGATGCCGCCGGGCAACAGGTGTACCATCCGCCGCAATTGCAACCCCACCAGCAGAGAGTTGACCCGGCTGGCGGCCAGGCCGCTCGATCGAATCAAAAAATCAACGTGCCGTTCTTCGTCCAGCAGCCCCACCACGCGACGCTCGTCGTCCGTCAGCACCGGTTGCGGCGCCCGGGCCCCGTCTGCGGGCTCCGCCGGTGACGATTGCGTCTCGGTGGCGGCATTCCGCCGCGCGGGGCGCGGCAGCAGCTCCTGCAGCTCATCGGCCACGTCGTCGGCGCACGTCACCAGCCGCGCACCCTCGCGCAACAGCCGATGACAGCCCGCCGCATTAGGCGAATCGACCCGCCCGGGCACCGCCATCACCGACCGGTTCTGGTCGAGCGCCTGCCCGACGGTGATCATTGTGCCGCTGTTCAGCGGCGCTTCGACCACCACCACGCCGCGGCTCAGCCCGCTGACGATGCGGTTGCGCATCGGGAACGTCTGCCGGTCGGGCTGCCGTCCAAACGGATACTCGCTCACCAGGGCGCCGCCCGCCGCAACGATCTCCCGCGCCAGCCCCTCGTTCTCGGCGGGGAAGATGCGGTCGAGCGCCCCGCCCAGCACCGCCACCGTCAGCCCCTTGGCTTGAAGCGCGCCGCTGTGTGCCTCGGTGTCGATCCCCCGTGCCAGCCCGCTGACCACCACGTAACCCGCCGCCGCCAACTGGAATCCAAATCGCCGCGCCGTCTCCCGTCCGTAAACCGTCGCCTGGCGCGTGCCGATCACCGCCACGCCGGTTCCCGAGAGGGCCGCCGGGTCGCCAGCCACGTACAGCACCAGCGACGGGTCGGCAATTTCTTTCAGGACCGCCGGATACGCCGCATCGACCCACGTAACCAGTTTGACATTCAGCCGCTCGGCGCGCGCCAGCTCGTCGTCGCACCGCACCGTGCGGAAGTCGCGGTAAAAACCGACCGCGCGATCGGCGCCGACCCCATACACCCGCGAGAGGTCGTTTTCCGAAGCGTCAAAGATGGCGGCGACCGACCCGAACGCCTCTTGCATCCGTTTCACGGTCACCGAGCCGATCCCCGAAACCCGGTTTAACGCGATCAGTGCCTCCCGCTCGTTCACGCCACCCCCTCCGTCACGTCCCCTGCGGCTTCTGCTCGCGAAGCCGGATGTGCAGCTCGCGGAGCTGCTTCTCCGTCACGTCCGACGGCGCGTTCATCATCAGGTCCTGCGCCTTCTGGTTCATCGGGAACGCGATCACCTCGCGAATGTTGTCCGCGCCGGCCAGCAGCATCACCATGCGGTCAACACCGGGGGCAATGCCACCATGGGGAGGCGCGCCGTACTTGAAGGCATTGAGCAGACACCCGAATTTGCTCTCCACAACCTCGGGACCGTACCCCGCGAGCGCGAACGCCTTGTACATGATGTCGGGGCGGTGGTTGCGGATTGCGCCGCTGGAAAGCTCGATGCCGTTGCACACCACGTCGTACTGGTAGGCGAGAATATCGAGCGGATTCCGGG
>JBIJDW010000051.1:0-12259 GCA_044343885.1 Kiritimatiellia bacterium | reverse complement strand
GACCCCATCGGCAAATTCCAGGAGCGGATGCTGTTGATCGAGACCTACTGGAGCGTCTTCTTCGAGCTGTTCGACCGCTTCCTCGACCTCCGCACCACGCCCGCTCGCTGGGCGGACACCCTGGCGGGGATACAGACGTGGGTCGGGCGACGAGCCACGTGAAATCAACGATTGCAACCGAGTGCTGGCCTGTTGCAATTGCGAGGCAAATCGGACCGAGTAAGGGACAGGAAAACAGCGTCAGGATGCAGCGGCGATCAGTAGGCAAAGGGGAATCTTCCCGGTTTTTATGGGACGGTTGTTCGAAAGCGCCGGTTCAGGCGGAATGAAGCGCATTTTCGAATCAAGACGGAAATACTTCTCGCCAAGACGCAAAGCACGCAAAGAAACGGTTTCAGTACATGAGGGACGATCGGATAATGAAACTCAGACAGATAGCATACAGAATCAGGTTGCTGGGCTACCTCCTACTGGTCGGCGGGTGCATCGCCATGGCGCAATGCTATGTCGACATCGCGGCCCGAACGCACACCCTGTGGGTATGGCATAGCCAGAACCTTCCGACGGGGGAAACCATCACCCGAGACCTGGCTGTGACTGCTCTTCGTGAGTTCCAGCTCAAGGCAAATTGGCTCTTCAGGGAAATGGTACTTCTGCCGACTCTTGCGATGTTCCTTGGAGGCCTTTTGCTCGGCTTCGGAAAGAAGGAGAACTGACATCAGAACCACCGACTGCTGCCTCGCCGCGATGCCGTCGAGGAAGAGCCTAGCGTTGGGGACAAAGAGATGAAGTGGAAACAGATAATTGCAATCGCCATCCTTGGCCTGGGAACATGGTGGCTTGTGTGGCGGTGGGCCCTGCCGCCAGGGGGGGTTCTGGGGCGGTAGTATGTTGACAGGCATGGACGAGACCGACGAACAGATCGCTCGGCGTTACTTCGGCCCCATCCTGCTCCAGAAGACCTGTCTCATCGGCGGGCCGCATAATGCACAGGCTTGTCGCATTTGGGGCGAGTTCGAAACGACCTATAGGCTGGTAGCGATCATTGTGGCAGAGTTCATTCTTGCGGCGACGTTGATCTTGAGAAGAGAGAAGAAATCATCAGATCGCCAACCAACCGGTGGCGGCTCCGGACTACCTCCGCCTCACCGGTGGCGTTGGGGCACTAAAAATGCACATTGACATGTGACCACAATGTGAATACAGTGTGGTCATGAAAGCAACATTGATTCCCATCGGCAATTCAAGGGGTGTCCGCATACCCAAGCCATTCATTGAACAATGTGGCCTTACGGACGAGATACAGATTGATGTTCGGGATCGCATGATCCTGATCCATTCGCCTCGGCATCCACGCTCGGGGTGGAGCCTGGCGTTTAAGCAGATGGCACAAGCGGGAGACGATAAACTCTTGGATGCCCAGCCTCTTCTGACACGTTGGGAGAAGGAGGAATGGGAATGGAAGTAAACCGGTTCGAAGTCTTCGTCGTCACCCTTGATCCCACAGTTGGCCATGAGATCAAGAAGACGCGACCCTGCGCAGTCATTTCTCCTAATGAAATGAACCACAATATCGGGACGGTCATTGTCGCCCCGATGACCACCCAAGGACGACGTTATCCGACACGCGTGGACTGCACCTTTCAAGGCGTTGAAGGACAAATCGTACTCGATCAACTGCGGACGGTGGACAAAGAACGACTCGTCAAAAAACTCGGACAACTTTCGCCATCGATTGGTGATCATGTGCTCGATGTCCTGGGTGAGATGTTTCAGAAGTAAAGCCCCAACCCAGCTGGCCTGGTAAGGGACGGGCCTGAATGGAGCTTCAGGTTTCAGTGTTCAGGTTTCAGGAAGACGCGACATCGTGTGATTCTTCCTGACACCCGAACACTCCGTTTGCAAAACAGAGTTTTGCAAGAGGCTCAGATGTTTATCAACCTTATTGACTCGTTTTACACAGCGGAGAAATGGGTATGCCCACACACGTTATGCAACTTGAGACCGGCCTTTTTGACCATCTGGTTTTGCAGCGCACCCGGCGGAACGTTTGCAGCGCGGTTTTTGGCGGACGCTGCGGCACAAATGGGAACGTTTTTGCCACGGTGCGGCGCGGAAAGGCCGTGGTCAAGAAGTTGGCGAACGTGAACGTCGGACGGGTCACGCGCGGCCGCTTGCTGGGCATGCTAGCGGGTGTGCCGACCGGCGGGCCGTATGATATCGAACTTCGAGTCGGAGACGTGAAACACGTGGTCCGGGACGTGCTGGTTGGCGACGTGTGGCTGCTCGGCGGGCAGTCGAACATGCAGGGATGCGGCGTGTTCCCGAAGCCGCGCGCGGCTCGCGATCCGCTGGTGCGCGCATTTTACATGGACGACCGCTGGGCTGTGGCGCAGGACCCGATCCATAACATGTGGGCTTGCGTGGATGCGGTGCACGTGGACCTCAGTGGCGGACGGCCCGGCAAGCCGGATGCCGATTACGGCATGTGCCCCGGACCGTCGTTCGGAAACGAAATGCGGCGTCAAACCGGCGTCCCGCAAGGGTTGATCGCCTGCGCGCATGGCGGAACGTCCATGACGCAGTGGGATCCGCAACGACGGGACGAAGGCGGCAAGAGCCTGTATGGCGCGCTCGTGCGTCGCCTGCGGAAGAACGGCGGCCGCGTGGCCGGCATGATCTGGTACCAGGGCGAAAGCGATGCGAGCACCGTCGCGGCCCCACTCTATACGGAGCGCATGAAGAAGCTCGTCGCCGCCCTGCGGCGCGATGCGCAGGACAAGGCATTGCCCGTGGCGATCGTGCAGATCGCTCGGGTGATCGGGGCATGGTGGACGGAACCCGCGGCGGCGTGGAATTCGATCCAGGAACAGCAGCGTCTGCTGCCGTCCCGGATTGCAAACCTGACCGTGGTTCCGGCCATTGACCTGCCGCTGGATGACGGCATCCACATCAGCGGGGCGGGGCATCTGGTGCTGGGCCAGCGTTTGGCCCAGGCCATGCAGGCGCTGTGCGGCGGACGCCGGGCCGGCCTGCCGCAGCCGGCGCTGAAGCAACTCACCGTAGAGACAGAGCGCGGCGCAGCCGTGGTGGTGGCCGAGTTTGCCCATGTGGCAAAGCGGCTGATGGCTGGCGCCCGTCCGAACGGATTTACCCTCGTGACGCCGCAGGGGCCGTTCCAGCCCTTTGACGTCGTGCTGGACGGGCCGCGCGCGCGGATTCGCACCGGCCTGCCCATGTCCGACATGGCGGGCACCTCACTGCACTATGGCTATGGCGCGTGCCCGTACTGCAACATCGTGGACGTGGCCGGGCGATCACTGCCGGTCTTTGGGCCGCTGCCCGTCTGCCAGCCGCGCGCGCTAACGCCGCCTATCCGGCAACTGCGTGTCAGCGCGTTCCAGCCGTCGGCCGGACCGCTCGACACCCTGAAGTGTCCCGCCCGGCTCGACGACCTGCAGATGACGCCCCGGACCTTTGCCGATCCTTTCTGCAACCTGCATCCGGAAATCACGCAGCGCGGCGGTCAGGATGAGGTGGTTTTCTATGCGTGCCGGTTTGCTTGCGCCGAGAAGATGCGCCTGATGCTGCTGCTCGGCTACGACGGGCCGGTCAAGGCGTGGGTGGACGGGAAACAGTTGTTGCACGATCCCAAGGGGACCAATCCCGCTGCGGCCGAGAAGCTCGCGGCGAGGTTCCAGGTGGTCGCCGGAGAGCATGAAATGATTGTGGCCTTGGGAACCAACCACGGCGCGGCGTGGGGCATCTTCATGCGACTCGAACGGCTCGGGGTGTCCCGGAAGCAGCTAGTGAATGGCCCGGAGCATGGCCGCCTGCCGGAAGTGCTGGGGTAGTTGCGATCCCGGCAAAGGACGTCAGCAGTAATGGCCTTAGCCGAGGGCGAGGAATCCTCCAGTAAAGGAGGGACGAACGGATAATGAAATCAGGAATGAAAGAAAAGGCTTCCATAATTGAGAGAGGTCCCATCTCCAAAATGAGAATGGCTGGAACAATTGCAAAAAGGAAGCGCCCACCGATTTACCGTTCAGTTACGATTTCACGTACCGCACCACGCACGACATTGTTTTGCGCCAACGGTGGATGGACAGTAGAAGAGACAAGTACTCGCTAATAGTTGCATCGGAAACGACGATGACTAAGTGGATTCGAATACTCGCGGTATGCGGCCTGTCGATGACCAGGACCATTTCTGCGACTGCGGATTTACTCCGACTCTCGGAGAACTACAGTAGTGGATTTGTTCAGCTTGCCAAACTAGGGCTTCCAGATGTCACGAACGCAACCTACGTTAAGGTCGAGAGGTGTTGGTTTCCTCCCGAGATCAAGACTTTATTGCCCTACGATTGTGAAACCACGGGAAACGCCTGGATGATCGCGGAAGAGCGCGACACCAAGGGTCAACCGATCAGGGGCACTTTCGTGGTCAATGGTGGAGATGTCGTCCATCTGGAGCGACTACGCCACCGTTACGATTGGCAGCCCGGCTCGCACGATCCTCTTGCACGCCCCCTGTCGCCTCCACCACCATCCCGAGCTTATTGGGGGAAGGGTAGCGCGATCCAGGACGTCAAGACCTCGCTGCAGTTCCTCCAGTCACTCAAGAACGATCAACACCACGAACACCAATTAGATGCCGAGACGCGAGGTCGGCTGTTCCTCTTCGCCTTCGACCTTCACGGCCGGGGCGACACTACGAATGCTGCGCTACTTGTCAACGCGCTACTCTCGCACTCCGACTCCACACAAACGGTGATCGTCGACGCAGTCAATGTCGCTGGGGAGGCCCGGCTTTCGGACATCCATCGGCAGTTCCAATCCACTTCCGATTGGGATGCCTACCAGAAGGAACTCACCACGCTACTCGTGCAATTTCCTCCACACTGGCGCCGGCATCCCGAAGTGCGCAGACTTCTCACTCTCGTCGGAAAGAGAATATCCGATCCATACTCGGTTCCGGCAATAACCAACGGCATGACCGTTGCCGACCTGAATCTGGCCAACAGGATCATGGGTTTGCGAGCCGTTCGCAGGACTTCTGACCTTTGCTATGACGATGCTGTCTTCTGGTTGGTTCCTACGGCTTGGGGCGGAACGAACACCTTCCCCGATGATGTCGATATGGAAGTCCGCAGCCGCGGCATGGCTGGTATTCCTTTCCTACTGACTCTCGCTCATGATGATGCTCTAACCGGGGTGGATCGTGCCACTCTTCGCCGGGGTAACGACGATGTCCTGTTCATCTCGCATCAAGCCGATCCAGACCGCCATACGCGCCTCTTTGGAATGAATCACCGGCCAGCCACGCGGGGCGAATTGGCCACGCATTGGCTGAGGGAGATGGTGCCCATAGCAATGGGTAGGGACAAAAGTCCCCAACTGGGCACCGACATGGTTGAGGCTGTCCGGGCTTTCTACGAAACCCATAACAGAGACTCCGATGAGACATTGGCGTCTCTATTTCTGACGGATCGCCACCGGGTAACGAACAAAGCGGTATCTGACTTTCTCCTCCGAACGGCACGCCGACAATGCGTACCGGTGATCGAGGATTTCGTATTGCGCAAATACAACGCCGACGAAGACGAAACGGATGGAAACGATACCGTGGTCCGCATCACACAAGTGCAGATGAATCTCCTGATGAAGTACGCGGCCGCCCGCGGCGCAGAATGTCGGCCCACAGTCGAGAAGTTCGCAACTCAACTGAGACAACAGGCGGCCGATTATGACAACCGGTCCAAACACGCCAGCGGGCTTTCCAAAGGGGAGCGAGAGCGTGCCGAAGAAATACGGGATCATCTGGTGAGGACCGCAGCGGGTTTGGAGAAACGCCCCTACGGCATGTCAATCGAGGAACTGGTCTATCAGGTCACAAACGGACAAAACACGGAAGAGAACGCTCATGCCCGGGAAGTTTTGAATGCCAAGATCGAGACCTCGTCGCCGCCTGAGTTTCTCGGCACACTTCTAGGACTGGCTTCGGCAACAAACTCCCCCGCTTTCCGCCTTGAGATCGCCACCATGGCACGACCGGCCGCAGGACAATATGCGGCAACTGGCCTCGCGCCAACCCACTACGCGAATCACTGGAAAACGTTGATCGCCGACGACCGTAGAGGTAGTCCGACTGCCGACACTTTAGTCTCCGATGCGTTCCTTGTTTTGAACGAAGAACTCTTCTCTGAAACGAGTGCCGCGGCTCGCAAGGCACCGAAAGATGACTCCTTCTTCCGCAGACTGTCAACAAAGGATTCGCCGCCAGTCGCACTAATAGCGACCTATGGCCGGCGTGGTCACGAATGGTTGCGTGATCGGGTGCTCCAGCGTCTAGCAGGAATGTCTGAGAACCAGTTGCCCCGTTATCCCATCGACGAGGCGTTCAGCCCGGAACAATACGCCACTCTCAAGAGAAAGATGGAACAGGCCACGGACCCGGCGCAAGTCTCCGAAACAATGGATAAACTGTCGATCTATGAACACGCTGCGTTGCCGGGCCTGCTCCGTAAGGAATCAGACCTCAACAAGAGACTGACCCCGATGGCGGGCATCATAACCAGCGTGACGGTGGAAGGCGTTGACGAGTCGGCGCAGATGACGTTGACGGCATGGAAAGGAAAAACTCTCGCCACTGATCTTGTTCGCGACTTGCGGGATCTCTGTGAGGCCCAGGTTCAGGCCGGGCGCACGGCCTCTGGCATTCTGATGCGCAATGGCGAGTTCGGCGGGTGCACCGTGTCGTTCATTTCGCGGGTTGCCATCCCGGACAGTTCAAACAAGCGCGGAGGAAGGACTGCGACGGACTGGCGGGTCGCAGGCATAACGGGATTGGTCTGCGCCCCAGAAGTGTACAGTGCAGCGGTCTGGCGAACGGTTCAACAACCTGCGGCGCAGAAATGGGATTGTGTCGAAACGTCTGATCCTGATACGGTCCGGACTTTCCAGATGGCGATCAATGACCTGTGTAGGTCCAAAGTGGCCGCCTGTGACAAGGCATTCGTGGCATTTCAAACCAAAGGAGAGAATCCATGAAGATCCGCCCCCTCAAGCAGTACATGACTCCCGACTATCCTACCATGTCCACAGCGCAAACCGATCCGGGGCTACTTTCCCAAATTCCTAGGCGATGGAGGAAGTCACCCGGATTCGTGACCATGCTCGGCGTGTTCACGGACTTGACTGTGCGCGTGACGCTTGCGATGGAACTGCAGGACGGCACGAATGATGTCAAGACCACCGCCGTGCAGGCGCCTGTTGCGCCACGCCCCGCGACAGTAAAGCCCGATGCGACGAGTCAGGTGAAGCGAACCACCTCCGTTGTGGCTCCACTCCTTGACGAAGCGATGAAATATGACGGACGCGGTTCATTCGGATGCGTTGCCGTTAACCCTCCGACATTCCTCTCGGAGGATGAGGCGATCGAACTCATTCGAACGGAACTTGAAGCGGCAGGACTGAAACTGAAGGAAGGCGTCGATCTGGACCATGTGGAAGTCCCTCTTGCCGGAACTGCTGGCCGCACATCCGCCGATGACGATGAGACGGATGGCAAGACCATAACTGGCAGAAACACAAGTTCCGTCGAACAGAATGGTTCGCCACGCCTTGCTCCACAAACATTCACATTCGATTTGGCCGACACCGACCGTTCGGTTTTCATCGAGTATCTCTCACTTCCCGACCATAGGGAGTGGACCGGCCCGAGCAGATACTCGGTCACATACTACGATTTCCCCGCTCTCGCTACGAAGGTCTCGAAGTCGTTCCAGAAGGTGCCGTCTGACAAACGCCGTGTATTCGGCGTCTTCTTTGACCCACTGGCGCGAACGGAGATCCCGTCGCCAGACATTTCGAACCTGACCGAGGAGCAACAACATCTAGCCTTGTTGGAGTACCGCAAGGCTTTGAGCAAGGAGCAAGCCAATAGCGACAACACAATCAAGGAGAAACTCCGCAAACAGGTGCGGAGCTTCGTGGTCTTCCTCAACCAGGAAGGGATCATCGCGAAAACGAAATAGTACCGCGCGTCCGCACATGGCGGATGTCTGTTTCGAGTGATCGTTCGTTGCCATGCATCTTACCCTCCACATCACTGATCGGTGCAACCTCAGTTGTCGCTACTGCTACGCACGGAGAGGCATCAACGACATGTCCTTCGAGACCGCTATGGCTGCGATTGAGCGATGCGCTGAAGGTCCGAACTGCGGGATCATCTTCTTCGGAGGGGAACCATTGCTCTGCAAATCCCTGATCTGGACTGTTATTCGGGAGTGCGATACTCGACACCCCGGCCGCTTCCACTACAAGGTGACGACCAATGGAACCCTACTCGACGACGCCTTTTTGGACGAGTCCGACCGTCGAGACCTTCATATCGCTCTGAGTCACGACGGGGTACGAGAGGTACACGATACTTTCCGGGTGACTTCCGCCGGCGCGGGATCGTTCGACGCCGCCCAGACCGCACTCGCACGACTCATAAAACGCCGCCCTTATTCGCCGGTCATGATGACCGTAAACCCTGAGACCGTGGCGTCCTTCGCCAAATCCGTTCAATTCCTGCAGTCACAGCAGGTCCAATACGTGATCGCATCGCTGAACTACGCCGGGGCCTGGACCGACGCCGCCATGGCCAAACTCCGGAAGGAGTATCTGAAACTGGCGGCGTGGCATGAGGAAAACTACCGCCAGGAAAGGAAGTTCTACTTCTCGCCTTTCGATAAACGAATCGCATCGCGTATCTTTCCGGATCGCGGCAACAGTTGTCGTCTGGGGAAACGCCAAATTTCCGTAGCCCCGGACGGCACCCTTTATCCATGCGTGCAATTCGTCGGACGCGAGGAATACCGTCTCGGAACCGTTACTGATGGGATCGACGAGACCCGGCGCGAGTCCATCTTTCAATGCAACGAGCAGGACAAACCCACCTGCCGCAACTGTGCGTTGGAACGGCGTTGCCACAACAAATGCGGGTGCTTGAACATCCAGACAACAGGACGTCTGAATAGTATTCCGGCCGCACTCTGTGAGAACGAACGCATGGTCTTTCCGATCATTGATCAGTTGGCTGAACGTCTCTTCCGGTCCCGCGACACTATGTTCATCCAGCGTCACTACAATCCCGCGTTTCCGATCCTGTCTTTCCTAGAAGATCTCAGCACGTCATAAACCGTCATCTGATGGGGTTCAATCCGCGTTCTCAGTAGCAACCAATTCGAATGATTGTTCGCACAGTTTTCTGTCGCCGTGCCACAGTTGAAATGTCCAAGTTCCCGGAACCACCAACCGGTCGTCTCGGAGCCACCTCAGACTGGTGCGATGCGGTCCCATGCAAGTCGTGGCCTCTTCGACATCCAGCGTTTTCAATTCTCCGGACCGAAGGTCTTGGATGGGAGGGTGTATCCATCGTGTGGAGACCGTAAATGGCCTTTCTCTTGGACTTCCATCTATCCGGTAACGAAGCCCAAAAATAACTCCACGCACGGCCGGAATGTTCGTGGCGCTTCTCACAAAGGGAGACGATACAAATGGAGGCGGATCAAAATCCCCACCGATGCCCCTATCGCTATTTGTATCAACGACCGATGAGGTGTAGATACCCCGTTCGATAATGGTCGCACCCGAAATCTGAACGGCATCAGGATCTGAAATCCATGCAGGCGGTGTTTGAAATTTGCCTTTGCTCGTCCACCATTTGCGCCACATTCGCCAATCTAGGCCATAATCCTCTCCGGTAATGGAACCAAGCGCAGACTCGCAAAGGCCTTCTGTGCATGTGTGGGTCCGAGTGTTGTCGTTGCTACTTGATGGATTCAGCCGCTTCAACCCTTCGATTAAAATGGGCACAGATTCCCAGTTGCCAATCTCTATCAGGGACATGAACGCATTGTGAGGGTCTGCTATCCTGTAACTGACGACGCGATGACAAAGCAGTCTTCGTTCCTCCATCGATGCCTTTTCCCACCAACTGAGACTCTTGTATTGCTGACAGGGCTTCCACACCAGCGCGTAGAAGCACAGACAAAAGCCACCCGACAGGAGAATCGTGAGAGCCGCAAGCCAGAATATCCGTTGTTTTCGCATATTATACTCTTGCCCGAATGAATAGCGTGCGCTGTAGATTCGCGAAGGGAAAAGGTGTTAGTCCGTGATCGCCCGCAACCGATCGCGAAAGCGGGCCTGGAAATCAACTTGGGCCATCTTGGACAGGAACGAGCGTTGAATCAGGCCGACCACGGCGGTTTCGCTGTCGGCAAACTGACGCAGGCAACGCTCGGATCGGGTCGTGTTCATGCCGTAGCACTCGGCCAGTTTCAGGAAGTCCGCCCGCTTGTAAAATGCGTTTTGCCGGAAGCTCTCGGTCTCGAACGTGTCGAACAGGTCGAGGGCCGTCCGCGCCTCTTCCGGAAAATGAAGCGACGTGCAGATCACGTCATAGGCGGGTGTCAGAATGTAGTCGCCAAACTCACTCTCGAAGAGCGAGAAATTCTTGAGGTGGGCATCCCCATTCGAAAAGACGTAGTTGAAGACGATCCGGGCAAAGAGCTTTTCGATCTCCACGGGGTACGCCTTGCAGAACTGCTTCAAGATGCAGCCGACCTCCTCGTAGCTTCCCGCGTACTTGTAGTTCCTGCCGGTCGTCTCCTCCGTCCGGTTGGAAAGCTGACAGAAGTCTTCCTGCCCGATCTTCAGGCCGTTGCGCCGATCAAACCGTCGGGTGATGTAGGCACGTTCCCCGTCCGCAAAGCAGATCACGGCGTTGACCGCCGTGGCGATGCCGAAGACCTGCGCCGCCAGTTGCATCGAAAGGTGTTCGTTGGCCGGAATGTCGTTCTTGAACCGGGGGATGTCGGCCGTGGGGATGGGCTTCAGGATATACTCGCCGTCTTTTTCGGTCGGCGTCAGCTTGCCGCGGAGCAGCTTCAGCGAAACCTTGTCCTGGACCCCCGAGATGGACATGTGCTCCGCGGCCTGCATGCGGAACTCGACCACGTCGGTACGGTTGAATGTCAGCCGATGAGGAAACCGGCGATGGCCTCCTGCCAGCAGGCGTTGCGCCACGGCGCTGTAGCCCTCGTTTGGAAGGTCGCGCAAGGTTGATAGGCAGCGGTACATCTAGGCCTCCGGTTCCTCGACCACGGTGATGTCGCCGATCGTGTCGCTGTTGGCGGTCTTCAGCAGGCGGCCGAAGTGGTCGTTCTCGTCGAGTTTCAGCTTCCGGCATTGCGTCTCCTTGAGGATGCCCTCCGCCAGCAATCCGTAGAAGAACGAGAACAGGACTTTCGACAGCATGGGTTCCCGCTGCTTGGGCAGGGCCAGACTGATCGGTTTCGTGGCAGCCGACGCTAGGTACTGAGGGTCGTAGGTGAAGCGGTAACCATCCGGCATCTGCTGGATGCGTCCGGCAAGCACCCCCCGGCAATAGACTTTTCCGCTTCGGTTCACGATTGACTCCTACGGCTTCACCTGAATGCGAAGCTCCATCCCCAATGCGTTCAACACCCGGTCCAGCGTTGCCATCGTGGGATTACCCTTCCCCGCCTCGATGTTGCTCAAGGTATGGACCGCCGTTTTCGAAATCTCGCCCAGCGTACGCTGATCAATCCCCAGCGAGACCCGGCGCTGCCTGATCATTCCACCCACCTCTTTGACGTTCATTTGAATGAATAATAGACAATATGTTGCCCGGGGCGCAAGCAAAATGATTGCTGAAATTCACGATAATGAAAACAGTGTGGACAAGACAGTGGGGACAGTGAATGGGTGTCGTGAATGGGTGTCGCCTCAACCGACGCGGCGTCCCAAAACAGCGGGAGAAAACAGCGGGGACAGTGAATGGGTGTCGCCTCAACCGACGCGGCGTCCCGGCGTGACCGGCAGCATTGGGATATCGGCATCGAACGGCTCGCGTTCGAATGCGGCGTTGATGATGTGCTGCAGCAGCTCGGGATAGGAGATGCCGGCCGCCGCAGCGGAGCGCGCCAGAGAGACATCGGCATCGAGGCAGGGGTTGCAATTCACCTCCAGCACATAGGGGGCGCCGCTTTCGTCGAGCCGGATATCGACGCGTCCGTAGCCCCAGCCGCCGACGGCGCGGAAGGCCGATGTGGTCAGCCGGGTCAGATCCTTCGCCAGTTCCGGCGAGACCTGAGCGGGGCAGGTGACCGAGGTCTTCTTGAACTCAACCGTGTGACTCAGCCACTTGGCCGCATACGACATGATCGGCGGAATGTCGTCGGGC
>JBIJDW010000324.1:0-3952 GCA_044343885.1 Kiritimatiellia bacterium | reverse complement strand
CGCCAGCGTCCGCGTGCTGGCGTTGCTGCGTCCGGTGGTCGCCGGGCTTGTCCTGGCCGCCGCGCTGGGGCTTTTCGCCGCCTGCGTTTTGCCCGTGATGATAGGAGAAGGGGGATTTGACGCACGCACCATCGATTGGCGGGGGCTTGTGGTGTTCGCCTTGGTGGGGGGTGCGACCTGGCGCTACCGGGTCAATCCGCTGCTCGGCATGGCGGGCGGCGCCCTCGTTGGTTTTGTGCTGTATAGCCTCTGACTCCGCTTGACAGAGCCGATGGGAAACGCCATCATCTAGCGCGTTTCCAAGCGGGAGTCGAGAAGTCCGTGGCCTGCTTGGATCACACAAGCCACGAATTAAGGAACAGTCCATGAAGGCCGTATCCCGAATCCAACCCCGCACCGCCGAACAGTTGAACCGCGTGGCTTTCCCGATGGGGGGCATAGGCGCTGGCATGCTCA
This sequence comes from Kiritimatiellia bacterium, assembly GCA_044343885.1. Lineage (GTDB taxonomy): Bacteria > Verrucomicrobiota > Kiritimatiellia > RFP12 > JAAYNR01 > VGWG01. The sequence continues at coordinate 3,496 of JBIJDW010000324.1, read as the reverse complement.
GCCTAGAAGGGACCGGCGCGCTCTCGCAGGTCTCGCTGCGGCATAAGCCGGATGTGAATAACGAGCCGCAGGTCTTTGCGGCCCTGCACGTGAAGGGTGCCAAGACGGCCCGGGTTCTGGAAGGACCGGTGCCGATGTGGAAGATCATGGGCAGCGCCACGGGGCCCACGTTCAGCGAGCCGGGCAACGGCTTGTCCGGTCGCACGTACGGGCTGCCGCGTTTTGCCAAGGCTTCTTTCCTGGCGCGGTTCCCATTCGCGACGGTGTCGCTGTCCGACCCCGCGATGCCCGTGACTGCCGAGCTGACCGGTTGGAGTCCGTTCACGCCGGGCGCGGCCGATGATTCGAGCCTGCCGGTGGCGGCCATCGAGTACCGGTTCGTCAACCGCAGCGCTAAGCCGGTCAAGGCGGTCTTCTCTTTCCACGCTGCAAATTTCATGAAGATCGGCGACAACGCGGTGGTCAACGTGATGGAGCGTGGTTTTGTGCTGTCGCAGCCCGCGCTGGCGAGCCAGCCCGATGCCGAGGGCGGGTTTGCGGCGTTCACGGACGATCCTGCCACGGTTGTAGATGCCGCCTGGTTTCGCGGCGGGTGGGTCGATCCCCTCTACACGGTTTGGAACCACGTGGCGGCCGGCGATAAGGTCGCGCAACCGCCGCATGCCGAGGGCGGGGCGGGCAATGGCGGAAGTCTGTATGTGCCCTTTGCGCTCAAGGCCAAGGCGGAGAAGACGATTCGCCTTCAGTTCGCCTGGCATGTACCGCGCAGCACCTTGTGGCTGAGCGCTTGGGAGCCGATGCCGCACGGGAGCGAGCCGTTCCTGCTGGACGGCTGGAAGGCCTCCCGGATCATGCCGGCCGGCGACATCACGCAGGTGCGGCATATCGGATTTTATGAGGATGCCGGCTGGGAACCGGCCACCGATGTCGGCTGGAAGTTCGTGAACATCAGCTCCCTGCGTCCGCAGAACGGGATCGTCTATTTGGCCCGGCATGTGCAGGTAACGGAGGATTGTGAGCGGATCCTGCATGTGGGGCACGATGGCGGGGTGCGTGTCTTTGTGGACGGCCTGCCGGTCGTCGCGACACCGGGAACGGTCAGCCCGTCGCCCATGAGTCGGACGCAGGTGCGCATCGCGCTGAAGCAGGGCGAACACGAGATCTGCATCGCCCTGGATCGGGATAACGGCAAAGGGAACGGGATTTGTGTCAGCCTGCAGAAGCCTGCGGAGGCGACGTGCGCTAGCGGGTGCGCGTGCAACGGCGCGGCTTCGGAATCGCCGTTCTATGTGCCGTGGTATGCCGCACACTTCGAGGATTTGGCGACGGTCGCCGGGCACTGGCGGCTCCATTACGACCGGCTGCGAGCGGCCAGCGCGACGTTCCGCGACTGCTTCTACGACACGACGTTGCCGGCCGAAGTCGTGGAGTCCGTGGCCGCGAATCTTGCGATCATCAAGTCGCCGACCGTTCTGCGCCAGGCGGACGGCCGGCTCTGGGCATGGGAGGGGTGCCATTCCGGTAGCGGCTGTTGCCCCGGAACCTGCACGCACGTGTGGAATTATGCGCAAGCCATACCGCATCTCTTCCCGGATCTCGAGCGCACGCTGCGCGAGACCGAGTTCCTGGTGACCCAGGATGCGCGTGGGCATCAAAATTTCCGCGCCTTGCTGCCCATCCGCACGCCGGACCACCAGTTCCATGCGGCCGCGGACGGACAGCTCGGAGGCCTGATGAAGCTGCACCGCGAGTGGCGGATCAGCGGCGACACGGAGTGGATGAAGAAGCTTTGGCCTGCGGCCAGGCAAAGTATCGACTACTGCATCGGCGCGTGGGACCCCGACCACACGGGCACGTTGATCGAGCCGCACCACAACACCTACGACATCGAGTTCTGGGGTGCGGACGGGCTATGCACCAGCTTCTATCTGGGCGCCCTCGCCGCCGCCATCGCCATGGGCCGGGCCTGCGGAGAAGATGTAGCGGGTTATGTGGCGTTGCTGGCCAAGGGGCGCAAGGCCATGGCCACGAGGCTGTGGAATGGCGCCTGGTTCTTCCAGCGGGTACAATGGGAGGGGCTGCGCGCGGGTGATCCGGTTACGATGCCTTCCATGGGCGGCGGCTACTCTGCGGAAGCCATCGCCATCCTCAAGCGTGAAGGGCCGAAGTACCAGTACGGCACGGGGTGTCTCGCGGATGGCGTGCTGGGCGACTGGATCGCGCGCTGCTGCGGGGTGGGGCCGGTGATGGACGAGAAGAAGACCGCGAAGCATCTGGCGTCGGTGTTCACACATAACTTCCGCGAGTCGCTGCACGACCATGCCAACCCGCAGCGGCCGGGCTATGCCTTCGGCCAGGAGAGCGGCCTGCTGCTCTGCACGTGGCCCAAGGGTGGCAAGCTGTCGCTGCCGTTCCCGTATTCCAACGAGGTCTGGACCGGCTTCGAGTACGATGTGGCCTCGCACCTGATCATGACCGGGCAGGTCAAGGAAGGGCTGACGATCGTGCGTGCGGTGCGCCAGCGTCACGACGGCCAGTGGCGCAATCCGTTCGACGAGTACGAGTGCGGGCACTGGTATGCGCGCGCCATGTCGAGCTACGGCCTGCTGCAGGCCTGCAGCGGCGCGCGCTACGATGCGGTCGAGCAGGTGCTGTACCTGGAACCGAAAGTGAAGGGTGACTTCCGCGCCTTCCTCTGCACCGCGACCGGCTACGGCACGGTGGGGGTGCGCAAGGGGAAGCCGTTTGTCGAGGTGGCGAGCGGAATGATCGCGGTGAAACGCATCGCCTATAAACGCTGACTTCGCTGGCGCTCGTCAAGGCGACCACCATCATGAAAAACCCCATGGACAGACAGTTGGAGAAGCGCCTCTCGGACCGCGCCGTGGCGATCGGCCGCGACGGCGAGGTGGCGGGCTTTGGCGAACTGCTCGATTTGCTGCGGTCGTCTTCAGCCAATGCGCGGCGGCTGGCGGCCTCGGCGCTGGGCAAGTTGGCCTGGCTGGGTGTGGACCAGCGTGCCGCCGTGGCCGCGCTGGCGCCGGTGGCGCGACGGGATCCGCACGCGCAGACCCGCCAGTATGCGATTAAGGCGCTGAAGGCCTACGGAGCTGCGGCTGAGCCGTGCTTGCACGACTTGCGCGACATGGCGGCCAACGAGGCCGAAAAAGACTACATCCGCCGCGATGCGGCGTCGGCCGTGGAGCATATCGACGAAGTACTTCGGATTGCAGCCGCTGCTGCCGTGCACAAATGCCAACGTTGCAGCGCAGCGGTCTCGGCAGATGAATATGCGCGGTCGCATGCTTCCTTCCAGCGGCCTTTCTGCGACCGGTGCTTCGACGAGGTGTTTCTTGAGCGCCGCAACTTCGAGATGAAAGTCGAGTTGGCCAAGACCATCGAGGCGGCTGACGGCACAGTCGTGCAATCGGCCGGCGAGCGCCAGATCGCCGAGTGGCTGACCGCGCACGGCGTGGCCTACCGCTACGACGCCAAG
>JBIJDW010000323.1:0-3957 GCA_044343885.1 Kiritimatiellia bacterium | reverse complement strand
CACTCTGAAAGGCGAGAAGGTCGTTATCAAGACCGACGAGAACGCGACTGTCGTTTCCGGTGCCGCCAAGCTTGAAGTCAAGCCTGACGGAAAGAAGTAGGATATTCGCCAACCGGCGGAGGCATGCGACGCTTTACAGCACGCCTACTCCGCGACGATGATTGGTTAATTCGCGGACGAAAATTCATGCGATGCGAACAAGTTTGCCATACGTCATCCTGGTCTTGCTCCTCGCGACGGCTGCCGCCATTTTTTTGGGCGGCAGCCGTCTTTCCCGCCGCGTGGAGGTCGAGCGCCTGGCGCGCGATCGCGAGCCGCTTGATCGCTTCGTCGCGTCCATGCAGGATGAGCTGAGCCGGCTGGATCGGCTCTACGAATCGCATTTGTGCCGCATCGCGCGCAGCACGCCGACTACTGACAACATCAAGATCCAAATGGCCTGCGGTTGGCTGGTGGGGTTGCAGCAGGTGTCGGTGTTGCGGACGCAGCCCGGGCCGGAGTCGGCAGCTCTGCACGTGACGATCAATGCTGACGACTCGGGCGGCGGCGTGAACCCGCGACCGACGTTCCTGGGGATGGCGCGTACGGCCGGCTTGCCGGTGCCGGTGGTCGTGTTGCCGGACGAGGTCCGCCAAGCCGAGGTGCATGAATCCGGCTGGCTGGATCAGCCCGGCAGCCATCCGCTCTTCTGGTACCGCCGGTCCGAGGAGCTTTGCATCGTGCTGACTGTGGGGCGCGAGACCGTGGGGGACTGCATGAATCGGTGGATGGGCGCCTGGGTGTCGCAGCACTTTGTGCCGGTCGAGACGCGGGCTGGCGGCGACCGGATCATGGGGCCGCGCCAATCCCGTCTGGCCGCTTCCGGCATCGGCACGCAGAACCTGAGCCGGTTGCCGGATTATGTGCTGCCGATGAATGATCGCTTCGGCTCCTGGCAACTGCTCTCTTGGGACGGGTTCCAGAATCGCGAGAGTCGTCATGTCCCGACGCTGGTTGGGTCTGCGGCTCTGGCGCTGGGCGTGGCGCTGCTGGGGATCGGCATCTTCGTGCAACAGCGCCGCGTGGCGAAGCTCGCCGAACAGCGGGTGTCGTTCATCAACCGCGTTTCGCACGAACTGCGCGCGCCGCTGACGAATATTCTCCTGAACGTGGATCTGGCGGCCGACGATCTGACGGAAGAGGAGGGGGAAGCTGGCCGGCGGCTCGCCATGGTGCAGGAGGAGGGGCGCCGGTTGAGCCGGCTGATCGAGAATGTGCTGACGTTCTCGCGACAGGAACAGGGGCGGCTGGCCATGCACCCCGGCCCGTGTGTGCCGGCAGAGATCATCCGCGACGTGGTCGAGCCATTCTCGGCCGCGCTGGCGCGGCGCAACATTCGCGTGGAGATCGAAGGCGGTGTGACGGATTCCTGCATCTTCGATCCCGACGCCTTTGCGCAGATTCTCACGAACTTGGTTTCAAACGTGGAGAAGTATGCAGCGGAAGGCGGCTATCTGGGCATCCGGTCGCAACTCGCTGGAGACCGGTTGATCGTCACGGTATCGGACCACGGAAGCGGCATTCCAGCGGGCGAGACGGAAAAGATCTTTCGCCCCTTCTACCGGTTGCGCAATGAAGTCAAGGAAGGCGCCACCGGGACCGGGTTAGGCTTGTCCATTGCTCGCGACCTGGCCCTGCGCATGGGCGGCGAATTGTGCTGGCGGCCGTCGGACATAGGCGCAGTGTTTGAGCTGTGGATTCCCATCGATCACCGTGCGGAGGCGACGACATGATCAACGTACTGGTTGCGGATGACGATCCGGTTACGCTGGAGGCCCTGGTGGCGTGCCTGAAGTCCGAAGGGTATCAGGCCATTCAGGCCCGCGACGGCGCCGAGGCGCTGAAGCAGTGGAAAGCGCACAAGCCGGACCTGTGCTGTCTGGACATCATGATGCCGAAGGTTGACGGCTATGAGGTCTGCCGGCAGATCCGGGCGGAGAACAAGACCGTTCCGGTGCTCTTCCTGTCGGCCAAATCCGAAGAGATCGATGTGGTGGTCGGACTCAAGTTGGGGGCGGACGATTTCATCCGAAAGCCGTTTGGCAAGCACGAGCTGCTGGCGCGGATCGGCGCGCTGTTGCGTCGAACCGCCGCCAAGGCGGCTGCGGGGCCTGCCACGTTTTTTCCGATGGGTGATCTGGTTGTATACCCCTTGGAACTGCGCGCCCGGCGGAAGGGGCAGAACATCGAACTGTCGCCACGGGAGATTTCGATTCTGGAGTTGCTGCACGAACACGCCGGAGAGATGGTCAGCCGCGACGCCTTGCTGAATCGCTGCTGGGGACTCGACTATTTTCCCGAATCGCGCACGTTGGATCAGCATATTTCCCGGCTGCGCCGCCGGATCGAGCGCGATGCAGACAACCCCGTGCTGATCGAAACGATCCGCGGCATCGGGTATCGGTTCAAGCGGCTATAGCAATTGATAAGAAATGGACAAAAAGCGGCAACGCGCTCGCGACCAGGTGTTGCAAGCGATCCGCACCGAATCATCTCCGTCATGAATGTCCGGGTGCCGCTGAACACCGGACAGCGCTGTTACTGGCAGGTTCAAGCCTTGGATAAGGATGCACAGCCGACCGCCAGCTCAGATCTGGCCGGGTGGGAAATGAGACTACTGGAGCCGGAAGACTGGCACGCAAGCTGGATCACCTCGCCGAATGACAACGAAGAAAGACAAAGCCCTTTGTTCCGCAAGACGTGAACGCCGTAGGCGTCTGGCTGGGAGCGGGCTACTTCGCGGAGAATGAATTTACTGGCTTTTCGCTACCGTTGTCTGCGGGACTTCCGGGTGAAAATGGCAGGCGCGCGCGGCGCGTTGGAAGTCGTTTCCGACCAGCGTGATGCCGGCGCTGTCGGCGCCTTCCACGCTGAGGAAGGTACCGGTGCCCGCCTCGGCGCGGCACCCGCGCACCGAGACATCGCGGACGTGGTTCATGCGGACAGCCGCGGCATCGGGACAACTCAGCGCCTGACGCGCCACCAACCCGCTCAGATCGCAGCGCGTGACGTTTTCCATGCGGATCGCTTCCATCCACGGACCTGCCAGACGGCCCCACTTCACGCGGACATCGTGCAGATCGAGATCGCGGACGTAACGGAAGTAGAAAGCGCACGGTATGCCTTTGGTTCCCCAATTGCCCCAGCGTCCTTGATCGTGACCATACGGATCCGGTACCACGCGGGCATACTGGTCGTCGGTTTCGCCGTTGACAGTGAGCTGCACGTTGCTGAAGCGCAGCTCCTCCAACGGGATGGTCGGGGAGCCGCAGATGTAGGAACTGCGCTCAGTTGAGCCCGAAATGTTGGAGAAGCTCACATTGCGGATGCACCCCGGTGCCGACGCCTCGTGGTCCACCCAGAAGAAGAAAGCCTTCATCGTGTCCAGGTTGATGTTGGAGAAAGAGATATTCTCGATGGCGGGACCGTGCTCGATCAGGATGCCCTCAAACGCGGAGGCCATACCCGGAAATGGCCTGTGCGTCGCCACCTGAACGCAAATCCCTCGCCGCGAGTTGATGATGTTGAGGTTGCTGAAGGTGCAATCGCGGATCGGGCTGTCGCCCTCGTAGCCGATGCGAATACCGCACATGGGGCTGATCAGCGTACAGTTGGTGACGACAATCTGTTCGCAGGCCTTCTGGCGGCCCAGCCGATGGCTGTCGCTCTTGACGGCGATGGCATCGTCACCCGCTTCAATGTAGCAGTCGCTGATGCGCACATCGCGGCAGCAATCCGGGTCCACGCCGTCGGCGTTCCACGACAACCGGTTGCTGCGGATCGTGATCCCCTGGATGCGCACGTGGTCGCAGCCCAGGGGCCAGACGGTGAAGAACATGGCGTCCACAAACAGAACATCGGTGATCCAGACATGAACGCAATCGATGAAGTGCACCACCGCCCGTGGCCGGTGTTCGG
>JBIJDW010000322.1:0-3968 GCA_044343885.1 Kiritimatiellia bacterium | reverse complement strand
TCGGTCGGATCGTATTCAACGAGGTGTGGCCCGCCGAGCTCGGCTTTGTCAACGACAAGATTGACAAGAGCAAGCTCGGCGATCTGATCCTGCACTGCTACCAGGTCGCGGGGCACGACCGCACCGTCGTCGTCCTGGACCAGTTGAAGGAACTCGGCTTCAATCATGCCTGTCTCGCCGGTATTTCGATGGGGCTGAAGGACATGATCCGGCCTCCCGAGAAGGACGCGCTTCTGGCGAACGCGGGTGCCGAGGTCGAGAAGGTCGAGAAGCAGCACCATCTGGGTGTGATCACCGATGGCGAGCGGCACAACAAGATCTGCGACATCTGGAACAGCACCACCGAGCGGGTCGCCGATGAGCTGTACAAGGCGATTGACCTGAATGTCTCCCCGACCAATCCGGCGCCCGCCGAGACCAACCCCGTGTTCATGATGGTCGACTCCAAGGCGCGCGGTTCCAAGGCCCAGATCCGGCAGCTTGCCGGCATGCGCGGCCTGATGTCCAAGCCCTCGGGCGAGGTCATCGAGCGCCCGATCATTGCCTCGTTCCGCGAGGGACTGTCGGTCCTCGAATACTTTGTGTCGTCTCACGGCGCCCGTAAGGGTCTGGCCGACACGGCATTGAAGACCGCCGACGCGGGGTATCTGACCCGCAAGTTGGTGGACGTCTCGCAGGATGTGATCATCACGATTCAGGATTGCAACACGGTCAACGGCATCGAGATGGAGGCCGTGGTCGAGGGTGACGAGGAGGTCCTCCACCTTCGGACGCGCATGCTGGGACGGACCGCGCTGTATGATGTCCTTCATCCCACAAATGGCGAAGTGATCGTGCGGGCCAACGATGAGATCGACGAGGTTCTGGCCAAGCGGGTTGAGGATGCGGGCGTCGAGCGGGTGTGGATCCGCAGCGGACTCACCTGTGATTCACCCCACGGCATGTGCGCCAAATGCTACGGCCGCGATCTGGCCACGGGCCGTCAGGTTGAAATCGGCGCGGCGGTGGGCATTATCGCCGCGCAGTCGATCGGCGAACCCGGCACCCAGCTCACCATGCGTACGTTTCACATCGGTGGCACGGCCTCGATGGTCTCCCGCACGCCGGAGCAGATCGCCAAGGCGCCGGGCCGCGTCGAGTATCGGGATTTGCGCACGGTGCGTAACCGGGACGGTCAGCTCATGGTGTTGAACAAGAACGGCGCGGTGACGCTGGTCGATGAAGCCGGCCGTGAAGTTGACACCTACACCCTGCAAATGGGCGCGGTGCTTTCGGTCGAAGAGGGTGCGGCGGTCAAGCAGGGTGATCGGATCGCCATTTGGGATCCGCACTCGGTGCCGATTCTGGCCGAGGCAGAGGGTGTGGTCTCGTTCCATGATTTTGTGGATGATGTTTCGGTCAAGAGCGACCGCGATGAGGCGACGGGCACACGCGCGCTGGTCGTGCTGGACACCAAGGAAGACCTGCATCCGCAGGTCGTGGTCACCGATCCCCGGTCCAAGACGATCCTGGGGTCCTACCATATCCCGGCCGGCGCTCACGTCATGGTCAAACAGGGCGATCTGATCACCCCGGGAATGCTGATCGCGAAGACGCCGCGCAAAGAGGCGATGACCCGCGACATCACCGGTGGTCTCCCGCGCGTGGCGGAGTTGTTCGAGGCACGGCATCCGAAAGACGCGGCGGAGATCGCCAAGATCGAGGGGCTCGTCGATTTCGGGCCGAATCAGCGCGGCAAGCGCTGCCTGATCATCCGCGACGAAGTGACCGGCGCGGCCGAGGAACACCTGATCCCGATGGGCAAGCATATCGTGGTGTACAAGGGCGACCATGTACGCAAGGGGCAGCAGCTCACCGAAGGTCCGGTGGTGCCGCAGGAGATTCTCGACGTGTGCGGTCCGCAGGAACTGCAGAAGTATCTCGTCAACGAGGTCCAGCAGGTCTACCGGATGCAAGGCGTGGAAATCAACGACAAGCACATCGAAATCATCGTCCGGCAGATGTTGCGCAAGGTGCGCATCACCAACCCCGGCGACACCGACTTCCTCTGGGGCGAGCAGGTCTCGCGTCAGGAGTTCATTACGATCAACGAGCAGGTGATTGCCGAGGGCAAGCGCGCGGCCGAAGCACAGCCCGCCTTGCTGGGAATCACCAAGGCCTCGTTGGAAACCGACAGCTTCATCTCGGCCGCGTCGTTCCAAGACACGACCCGCATCCTGACGGATGCGGCGACGATTGGGCGCGTGGACGGGCTGAACGGCTTCAAGGAGAACGTCATCCTCGGCCATCTGATCCCCGGCGGCACGGGCTTCCCGTTGCACCGGTACATCAAGCTGGTGGCCCTGGCCGAGCCGTTATCGGATGAAGCTTTGGGTCTCGAACAGCCTGTGGAACAGGAACGCACGCTCGATGATTTATTGGGTTAGTATTTTGCGCTTGCATTGTGCAGGCCGCTTTGCTAATCTCCAAATCCTTTTTGTGGGAAATTGAAAGGGCACGTATGCCGACGACGAACCAACTGGTGCGCAAGGGGAGAAGTCCCCTTCGCAACAAAAGCAAATCACCTGCGCTCAAATCATGTCCGCAGCGCCGCGGGGTCTGCCTCGTGGTGAAGACCCAGACACCGAAGAAACCGAACTCGGCCTTGCGCAAGGTGGCGCGTGTTCGGCTGACGACCGGGTACGAGGTCAGCGCGTACATCCCCGGCGAAGGACACAATCTGCAGGAGCACAGCGTGGTGCTGGTGCGCGGCGGCCGCGTCAAGGATTTGCCGGGCGTGCGCTACCACATCGTCCGCGGCTCGCTGGACAGCTTGGGCGTGAGCGGTCGGAATCGTAGTCGGTCGAAGTACGGCGTCAAGACTCCTAAAGTCGAAGAGAAATAATAACGCGTGGTGAGGCAAGACGGTTATGGCAAGAAGGCGTAGTTCTGAGAAGCGGGTGTTGGTTCCTGACCCCCAGTACAACAGCGAGTTGGTTGCCCGCGTCATCAATGCATTGATGATCAGCGGAAAAAAGACGACGGCCGAACGGATCGTCTACGGCGCATTGGCGGAGATTGCAGACAAGACGGGCAAGAACCCGTTGGAAGTCTTGGATCTGGCGATCTGCAACATGCGGCCGAAGGTCGAGGTCAAGTCCCGTCGCGTCGGCGGCACGACGTATCAGGTTCCCGTGGAGATCCGTCCGCCACGCCAGTTGGCCATGGCTCTCCGCTGGATGGTTCAGTATGCGAGCGCGCGCCGTGGCGCGGGCATGCCCAAGGCCGTGGCCATGGAGCTGCTCGAGGCGTACGGCAATCAGGGCAATGTAATCAAGAAACGGGACGATACGCACAAGATGGCGCAGGCCAACAAGGCCTTTGCGCACTACGCGTGGTAAATCACGCGACGGGTCGCCGGACGGCGGCCCCCTGTTCTTTGACAAACCGGGAAGTTGGGTGAACGCGTCATGGACGTGAAGGCTAAAGAGTCGAAAGGTAAGTCTGCGGGACCTGTGTCCGCTGGCCGTGCCGTCGCTTTGGCCGACATCCGCAACATCGGCATCATCGCCCATATCGATGCGGGCAAGACGACGACGACCGAGCGGATTCTTTTTTACGCTGGCCGCACCCATCGACTCGGTAATGTTGACGACGGCAACACCACGACCGACTGGATGATCCAGGAGCGCGAGCGCGGCATCACGATCACCAGTGCCGCCATCACCTGTGCGTGGCAGGGCCGCCAGATCAACATTATCGATACCCCGGGGCATGTGGACTTCACCATTGAAGTGGAACGCTCACTGCGCGTCTTGGACGGCGCGGTGGGCGTTTTTTGTGCCGTCGGCGGGGTGCAGCCACAATCCGAGACCGTCTGGCGCCAGGCCGACACGTATCGCGTTCCGCGCCTTGCGTTTATCAACAAGATGGACCGCATGGGCGCCGATTTTGACGCCGTGGTGACCGAGATCCGCAGCAAGCTCGGC
>JBIJDW010000321.1:0-3973 GCA_044343885.1 Kiritimatiellia bacterium | reverse complement strand
CGTTCGAACGCAAAAAGGACATTTTGGCGGATTACCGGGCGGACTGGAACGACGGCTTGAGCGACAACGATTCTCCGGCGCCGGACATCTTGAACGGCCTGTACGTTTTTCTGGCGCATCTCAAAAAACCGGAAGATATCGAACGCGCCGCAGGAGCGATCGAGAAGACCGGCAGCATTCCGCTGCTCAATCAGGTGAACCGCCTGCGAAAGGACCGCTCGCGTCCGCGCGTCGAACCCGTGACGGGGCATGAGGCCGCATACGCGACGGTCGAAGTCCTTACGCCGGGTCTGGCGGATGGCGTTCGTATTCTGGCCAATCGCGACGACGTGCGCGCCATTGCGCCGGGCGCCCGATGGGGCGATGCCGGTGGCGAGCCGGGGCGCGTCTGGATCGGCACGTCGTGGGGCCTCGTGCGCTACCGTGAAATGGTGTACGCGACGCGAAGTCTCCAAATCCTGCAGATTCCGACGGGAGCGGGTGTCATGACGTTTGCCGGAACTCCCGTCGCGCTCTTCGTCGGCACGCGCGACGGTCTGTATCGTCTGGATGATCCCGATGGCGACGTCCCGCGTCTGGTGCGTGTGAGCATCGAAGCCGTCGATGGCAAGAAGCGTGATCGCGTCGAGCGGACCCACATGCGGGACGGCACCACCCGCGTGGACCGGATCCACGACGCGTTCCCGGTCGATCAGTTGCTGTGGTGGAAGCAGGCGCTGTGGGTAGCCTCGCGCGGAGAGATCTACCGGTACGATCCGGCGACGCATGGGGCGCGTCATTTTGGTGATCAAGGCGGCGGCCTCTTCGAGGGGTGCGGCCGTCTCTGGGCCCCGCAGTCGGTTTACGATCCGGAGTCTGAAGAATTCCGGCGCATCGACACCGACGTCCGGCAGTGGCAGATCATCGGCGCCACGGACCGCGAAATCTGGGCCGACGCGTGGGTGAACGACCGGCTCCGGCATCGGCCCGCGGTGCTGGATCCGCGAACGTTGAAGCTGAAGGTGCTGCCCATTATCGACCCGACGCGCAGCCGCGAATTGCAGAACGGCGAGTTCAGCCTGCTCGGTGAGCATGAGGGGCGCGTGTGGCTTGCGGGACAAAACCCGGCCATCGTCGTGGTCTATGATCGCGCTACGGGTGCGCTCAAGACGCACCTCGGGCCGCTCCCCGAGACGGCCGGCTGGATCGCGCCTGATCGGGCCCAACAGGCGCTCGCCGCCGTGAAGCTGGATCTGCGCGGCGATCGCGGGCCGCGCTTGTGCGCGGTCCCGCTCCCGGGCAAACGCCTCCTCGTCGGCAACGCCATCGTCCGCGAATGGGCCGAGGACAACTTGGGATACGACGACAACGACGGCATGAGCCATCACGTGCAGGACCTCGAAGGCGGGCTCTTCGAGGTGGATCCCGCAGCCGGCACGTGGCGCAAGATCGGGGTCCCGGAAGAATCGCTGAGCGATTTCTACGTCAAGAAGTGGGTGCGCGACGGCGCCCGTTTGTACGTATGCACGAGCGGCGGGTTGACCCTTATGTCTCTGCCGGAAGGGAAGGTCATCGGGCGCATTACGGTCTCCGACGGCCTGCCCTCCAACAAAGTCGAGGACGCCGTTCGGATCGGGGATCGGCTCTACATCGCCTGTGAATTGGGTGACGAGAACGGCGGCCTGGCCGTGCAGGATCTCCAAACCGGCCTCATCCAGGTGCTCACGATTGCGGACGGACTCAAGAGCAACAAGATCAAGGCGCTTCGCGCGGAGGGTGCCCGACTGCACATCCTCTACGGGACCCTTTACGGTACGCGGGCGTACGGCACGCCGAAGGAAGATGCCATCGTTGCGCCCGTGGCCGAGGAGGTAAAGCGGCGTTGGACGCACGCCTCGACGGATGATCGCGTGCTGACCTTTCGAAGCTCCATTCTGGACACCAAAACCGGCCGCCTGACGGATGGCGACACGGTGTTACCGGCCGCGTTCCCGCCGGAGACCCTGGATTCACCGCTCCCGATTCTTGGCGGCTACTCACTGTATCGGGACCGGGAAGCGATCGTGGCCGATCCCGAGCACCCGAAATTCATCGCCGGCACGCACGGGCTGGTGATGATCACGAAATCCGTTGACGAGGCGTCCCTGACCGTGACAAGACCCCGCGAGGAGGTGACCGTAGTCCAATCGCGTCGGCAGAAGCAATACCTAGAAGGCGTACAACGCCCGATGGATGTGACGAAGCTCCCCGACCTGCAGAAGGCGCTCGCCGATCCGAATCCCTTCTACCAGGCGCGGGCGGTCGTATCGCTGGTGGGCCGTGAGGCCATCGCGGCGCAATGCGTGCCGTTGCTGGTCCGTCTACTGGACAACGCGGAACCGCGGGTGCGCAGCACGGCGCTTTACGTGCTCTCCCGCCTGCCGCTTCAGGAAGGCGTCTTGGCGGCGATGAACAAGACGCTCGAGAGCGAAGACGCGCAGCTCCGGGCGCTGGCCGCGATTACGCTGTGCCGGCACGGACAGCTTCCTGCGCTCGGCCGCTTGCGGGAGGTTCTGGAGACCGGCGACTACGGCAACTGGCCGTTCGGCCCATCTTCCACCGTGGGCGTTGTGGCGGGACGGGAGGCGTTGTACACGGCGGTCGCGCCCTTTGCGACAGCGGAAGTCTTCGGCCTGCTTCTGGAGTTTCCACCCGCTATCCACAACTACGATCATGAGACTCAGGTGTTTCCGCAGCTTGGCGATTCGCTACGGCGTCATCCCGAATCCGCGCCGCTTCTCCTGGCCGCGTACGATGCCGGCGCGGGCAACACCGCCGGACGCGACTTCGCGCAGAACGTGTTTCGTTTCGCGGGCAAGGACCTGCTGCCGATCCTGCACCGGGCGCTGACCGACAAGGACCGGGTTATCCGCTCCAATGCCGCCCGCGCCTGCGGGGCCAAGGGCGATCCCTCCTCGGTTAAGCCGCTGATCGCCGCGCTCGATCTGGAGAGCGGATTGGCCCGCGCATCCATCGCCTGGGCGCTGGGCGAGCTCAAGGCGCAGGAAGCGCTGCCGCCCCTCGCGACGCTCTACGCGGACGCGCGGAACGACGAAAAACGGAGGCGCGGCAGCGGCTTCCTCGCGGCGCAGAGCCAGGCGGAGGTGCGCGCGCAGTACGACGCGATCAGCAACCTCGATGCGCTGGGCGGCGATTGGAACGAGTTGACGGAGTCGGCGTTGACGCCGCCCGTGGATCCGCGGCGCAACGAGGAACTTCTTTCGCCGCGTGCCATCCTCGACGCCGTGGCGAAGATCGGCCCCACCGCCGCGCAGGCGTTTTATCGCGCCTTGGCGGGAGAGAAGGAGATCGAGGCGCGTGTCGAAGCCGCCGCGAGACTCTGTGAATGCAGTCCGGCGGACGTCGAAGAGAACGTAACCATTCTGAAAAACCTTCTGGCCGACACGGCGGTTGCGGTGCGGATTCCCGCCGCCGTCAGCCTGCTGCTTCTGGCGCAAGACAGTGCCCGTCCCTCCATTCTGACGTGGCTTGACACGGGCGAACGGTGGGAAAAGCGCGGCATCCTGATGGAACTGCGCCGGGTCAATGACCCCGCCCGTCTAGAGTTTGCGCGTCCGGCGCTCGCCGCAGCGGCCGACGCTACCAACAACGACGGCGAAACAAAGAAACTGGCGAAGGCGTTGTTGAAGTGAGTTTCTGCTCACCGCCCCGCCAAGGCCCCACCGTCGTCCGACGCCCCCGACGGCGTCTGCTGCTGGCATCATCTGCGCCTCGCCTTCGAATGAGCGCCATTCCTGACGCTGTTTCCCTTCACTTTCCTTCCGGCACAGGCTCACGCCAATTGTTTGGCAATCTGGGCCAGATCAGAGGGGCTCAACCGGGCGGCAAACGACGCATCCGCGCCATCCACCACGGCACGCACGGCCTCGGGCCGACCTGCGGCCGCGGCAATCGCCGCCACCTCATCCGGCATCAAGTCAACCTTGGAGTGATC
>JBIJDW010000320.1:0-3974 GCA_044343885.1 Kiritimatiellia bacterium | reverse complement strand
CAGGCGTGGGGGGTGTCCGGCCTGCCCAGCAAGGTTGGCTACAAGATGCCCACCATGATGCGCAAGGCGCTGGAGGGGAAGACGAAGGTCTTGTATTGCGTGGGTGACAATACGGTTCAGACGGAGCCGCACATGGCCCATACGATCAAGGAGATCCAGGCGCTGGAGTTCTTTATCGTGTGCGACATCTTCCCGAATATCACGACCCCCTACGCGGACGTCATCTTCCCCGACACGTGCTGGGGCGAGGAGGATGGGACGTTCTCTAACTCCGAGCGGCGTGTGCAACGGGTGCGCGCAGCGCTGAAGGCCCCGGGCGAGGCCCGGTCGCACTGGTGGGTGTTGCAGGAGCTGGGCAAGCGCCTTGGGTATGACATGGGCTTCACGTCATCGGAGTCGGTGTGGGAAGACATGCGGAAGACCGCCACGAGCTACGCCGGCATCACGTACGCCCGCATCGAGTCGCTGGGCTTGCAGTGGCCTTGTCCGACGCTGGAGCATCCGGGAACGGGGTTCCTGCACAAGGACGGGAAGTTTACCCGCGGCAAGGGGTTGTTCCACAAGATCGACTACATTCCGCCCGCCGAGCAGGTGGATGCCGAGTATCCGTTGGTGCTTTCAACCGGGCGCCGTCTGTGGCATTACCACACCGGCACGCAGACCCGCAATTCCGAGGGGTTGTCCGATATCTTCCCGGAGGAGTTGATGGAGATCAGCCCCGCGGATGCGCAGCGCCTCGACATCAAGACCGGCGATCTCGTGGAAGCGAGCAGTCGGCGCGGGAAGATCGCGTTGCGCGCGTGGGTGACGGATCGGTCGCCGACCGGCGTGTGCTGGTGCGCCTTCCATTTCCACGAGGCGTGTGCCAATGTGCTGACGAACGATGCGTTCGATTCCGTGACGGAGACGGCCGAGTACAAGGTGTGCGCGATCCGTGTGCGCAAGCTTGAGGATGGAACACTCGGTATTCCGCAAGGCAAGCTGCCGCGGCAGGCGCGCCCGTAGTGGGTGCTGGGAAGGGGAGAAGACAGTTGAATACAACCATACGAGAGATTCTCGATGCGGCAATTCTGCGCGAGGAGGATGCGCAAGCGTTCTACACGCGCGTGGCGGCTGCTTGCGACAACGCTTATGTCCGGCAGCTCTTCACGCAGTTGGCGTCGGACGAGCAGGGGCACAAGGTGTTTCTGATCGGATGTCTGGCCGACCCGAAGTTGCTTCAGAAGTTTCCCCTGCCGGCGGATTACAAGGTTGCGGAGGCGACGAGTTGCCCTGAGTCGAGCGCGACGATGACACCGGTGGATGCTATTGCGGTGGCCATGAAACGCGAGCAGACGGCGGTGGAGCACTATCGCTGGCTGGCGAGTATGGCCACGACACCGGACTACAAGCAAGCGTTCGAAGGGTTGGCCGCCATGGAACTGGGGCACAAAGCCAAATTGGAGACGGCGTTCGTCAACATCGGGTATCCGGAATCGTTCTGACGTCTTGAATCCGTTGCGGGGGGTTGAGCTGAGTAGAGTTGACATGTCGCGTTGAGGCCGGTCTGGTCGCTTGCGTGGCATGCTGTTTGGAATAAGGGCCGGGGTGATCGCCCCGTACAGGCACATATGAGTAATGTCCAGACAGCATGTCATACGCCATCGGCAGGCGCACAACGTTTCTGGGGTTCCGCCACGGAGAAGAAGGAACTGGTGTTCCATCTGGTCTTCAAAACCAGAACCGGGCGGATAAAACCGTCCGTGGCAGGTTCGATTCCTGCCTTCTCTGCCAAAGCGGTGCCAGATCGGGGCGGGGTGCTGCCATGAGCGATGCCCTGCAAGCTGTCCCTGCGGTTGGAACGCTTCTGAATCATCCGGACATGGCTCCCCTAGTGGCCGAGCACGGCCACGATCTGGTTGTGTATGCTTTGCGCCGCGCCACGGCCGAGGCTCGCGAGCAGGCGGAGCGCGAAGCGGAACCCCCCTCGCACACGTTTGTCATTGCGAAGGCGATCCGTTGGATACGCGCGATCACCCAGCCTTCCTTGCGATCCGTGGTCAATGCCACCGGGATTGTTCTGCATAGCAATCTGGGACGTGCGGTTCTCGGGCCACGTGTGCTGGAGGACCTCCGACCGGTGGTTTGTGGCTACACCAACCTGGAGTTCGACCTCGAGACCGGGCAGCGCGGGCAGCGCGTGGACCATGTGGCGGAATTGCTGCGCTATATCACGGGTGCTGAAGATATCGCGGTGGTCAACAACAACGCGGCGGCACTGGTGCTCACCCTGCAAACACTGGCCAAGGGGCGCCAGGTTATTGTCTCGCGAGGGGAACTGGTTGAGATCGGCGGATCTTTCCGTTTGCCCGACGTGATGAAAGCGTCCGGGGCTCGATTGGTCGAGGTGGGTACAACCAACCGCACACGCCTGGATGACTATGCCGGGGCCATGACGGAGCGCACGGCCCTCCTGATGAAGGTGCATCGCTCTAATTTCACGGTCAGCGGATTCTGCGAAGAAACATCGGTTCGAGATCTCGCCACCCTGGCGCACAGCCGCGGTCTGCCGATGGTCTACGACATCGGGTCCGGACTTGTCATGAAGCCCGAGGAGTTGTCGCTTCCCGCAGAACCGGACGTGCGCGGCGCGATCGAGGATGGCGCCGATCTCGTGTGTTTCAGTGGAGACAAGTTGCTCGGCGGACCTCAGGCTGGCGTGATTGCCGGACGGCGCGAGTGGGTGCGCAAGTTGGCCAAGGCCCCGTTGATGCGCGCGTTGCGGGTGGGCAAGTTGACGCTGGCGGCGCTGGGTAGCGCGTGCCGTGGCTATCTGACTCCAGGGCAGTTGGCGGACACCAGCCCCACCTTTTCCCTGCTTCGCCGTTCGGATGCGGAGCTGGGCCGGCTGGCGGCGGCGTTGGCTGATGCGCTACAAGCCGAGGGGGTGCAGACGCAGGTCGTTCCGTGCGAGGGGCACGCCGGATGCGGAACGCTGCCGGATGTGGCGTTGCCGGGTTTGGCGGTGGCCGTGACACGTTCGCGGGCGAAGTCCGGACAGGCCTTGTACCGACGGCTTCTGCGCCTGGAGCGTCCCGTGATCGGAATCCTGCGGCAAGGGCAAATGCAGTTCGATGTCCGCACGGTGGACGAGGCGGACATTCCGTATCTGGCGAAGGCGGTGCGGGATGCGATACGGGAGGCGGCGCGATGATCGCAAACGACACGCATCTGATTCTCGGAACGGCAGGGCATGTTGACCACGGCAAGACGACATTGGTCAAGGCGTTGACGGGGTTCGATTGCGATACGCATCGCGAGGAGAAGGAGCGAGGAATTACGATCCATCTGGGCTTCACCCATCTGAAGCTTCCGAATGAGCGGTCCATCGGCATCGTGGATGTGCCCGGTCATGCGGACTTTATTCGCACGATGGTAGCCGGAGCCAGCGGCATGGACATGGTGATGCTGGTGGTTGCCGCCGATGACGGCGTGATGCCTCAGACGTTCGAGCACCTCAACATCCTGAACGTGCTGGGCGTGAAGAGCGGGCTGGTCGTGATGACGCGAATCGATCTGGTTGAGCCCGAGATCCTGGAGATGGCCCGGGCCGAGATTCGCGATACGGTAGCGGGAACCTTTCTCCAGGATGCGCCGATACTCGAGGTCTCGGCGGTCACCGGGGCGGGGATGAATGCGTTGCGACAGGCGATTGCCGACCTTGCCGACCGGGTGACGCCGCGGGATGCCGACGGGGTCTTCCGTATGTTCATTGATCGTATCTTCTCGGCGCCCGGTGTAGGAACGATCGTGACCGGGTCGGTGTTGAGCGGACGGATGCAGGTGGATACTGCGGTCTATCTCTTGCCCCCGGAGATGGAGTTGCGTGTCAGGCGCATGGAGCGTTTCGGGCGCGAAACGACCGAAGTTTGTGCCGGCGATCGCGCGGCGTTGAATCTGGTGGGTATGTCGTACGATCGGTTTGAACGCGGCAT
>JBIJDW010000050.1:0-12371 GCA_044343885.1 Kiritimatiellia bacterium | reverse complement strand
GGGCGATGGCCTTGGCCAGGCACGCGGGGGTGTAGCCGCCGACGACCTTGGGAATGGTTGCGACGACGCTCTGAGGATTGCCGGGGTCCTCGCGCTCGGGGGAGAAGGCGAGATGAAAATCGGTGCCCGCCGTGAGGCCCGAACCTTCCTCGAGAACACGGCGCAGATCCTCGTCAGTGGTGCCGGGATAGGTTGAGGATTCGAGCGCGATGATCTGGCCCTTGTGGATGTGGGGTGCGAGGGATCGTCCGGTTTCCACAATGAACGAGATGTCGGGCTCGCGGTTCTTGTTGAGCGGCGTTGGCACGCAGATGATGATGCCATCGACGTCGCGCACGCACGCAAAATCGGTGGAGGCGGAGAAGCGACCGGCGCTCACCTGTTCGGCGATGGAGGCGGCGGTGATGTGGGCGATGTAGGACCTCCCCTGCCCCAGCGCCTCGACTTTGCGCGAATCAATGTCGATGCCCATGACGCGCACGCCGCTGCGGGCGAATTGAAGCGAGAGAGGAAGACCGACGTAACCGAGACCGATGATAGCGATGTTTTTCATATTTCTGCTTCTTTCGTAAGCGTGGGCTTGAGGGTGGTGCAGCCGATGGCGGTCATGGTGGTGACGAGGCGCGCGTACTGGGCGTCGTCTTCGTAGGTTCCGACGATGGCACCGCCGGATCCGGCAAATTTGGCGGAGCAGCCGGTGCTGCGGGCGGTGTGAACCATGCGGCGGTTTTCATCGGAGACTTTGAAGATCCGGTCACGCAGGTCAAAATTGGCGTTCATCAGGGCGGGGAGTCGGTCGAGACGCCCGTCGATAAGCGCATCTCGCGCCTGTTGCGCGAGGGCGGCGAATTCGGACATGGCGGCCAGCACGTCGGGTTTTTTGTCCTCAAAAAGAACGCGGATCTTTTGGTGGTAGATCCCCGACACTTCGGCGCGCATGGGATCGTAGGAGATGTAGAGTTTGGGCAACAGGACCGGATCGAGGCGTTCATAGCGGCCGTGGCCGGTGCGTTCGATCAGGCTGCGGTCGAAGTCCATGAAGACGGCGCCGTCATACATTTGGATGACGCGGTCCTGGAGTCCGCATTGGATGCCGAGTTCGTCACGCTCGGCCGTCAGGCACAGCGAGGGGGCCTGTTCGAGGGGGATTGAGACCTCGTAGAAGCGCATGAGCGCCTTGAGCATGGCGGTGCAGATGGCGGATGAACCGGAGAGGCCGACCAGACGCGGAATATCGGAGGTGTAGCGGACGGTAAAATTCCGGTCTGGCAACACGATGCCCGCCTCGCGGCAGTAGAGCAAAAACACCTTGGTGATGGCCTTGAGCAGGCGGATGCCGCCATAATAGCCAAAGAGCTGAATTTCCCGCAGCAGTTCGTCGGTGGAGGCGAACGTCGCGTCGTCAACGTCACCGGGGATAAACCCAAGCTCGGGGGTTTCGTACAGGGTGACCCGGGCGGAGAAATCGGTAAAGGCGAAGGAGATCGTCTTGCCGAAATAGCCGTCGGAGGGGTTGCCGATCAAGCCAGCACGGGCGTAGGAGTGGGTGGTGATGAGCATGGGAAAAAGCTTTCTCCGTAGGCGGCGACGGCTGATTGGTAGCCGCGCGGGTTGCCGATGTCGAAGCGTTTGCCGGGATAGCGGTAGCCATAGACCGGAGCGAGGTGGATCAGTTGGCGGATGGCGTCGGTGAGCTGGATTTCGCCACCGTGGCCGATCTGTTCGTGGGCCAGAAAATCAAAGATCCGGGTGTCGAGCAGGTAACGGCCAGCCACGGCGAGGTCGGACGGGGCGGCGGCGGGGTCTGGTTTTTCAATCAGATCGGTGAGGCGATAGAGGCTCGCGTCGGATGTCGGCTCGACGGCGGCGATCCCGTACCGCGAAACCTTTTCGCGCGGGACGCGTTCGAGGCCGATGACCGACGCGCCGCCGTGGGCGCGGGAGCGGGCGACCAGATCGCGGGAGCAGGGCGCGGAGCCTTGCACCAAAGCATCCCCGAGCAGGATGAGCATCGGATCGGAATTTCTCCTCACCAACGAAGCGGCCTGCGCGACGGCGTGTCCGAGGCCGCGCTGCTCGGTCTGGTCCACAAACCGGACAGCGGCGGAAATCCGATCCAGGTGATTGAGGGCGGCGAGTGCCTCGGGCCTGGTGCGCAGGCGCGCTTGCCAGGCCGGGTCGGGGGCGAAATGGGCGCGGATGGCGGGCTTGTCGGGTGAGGTCACGATGATGACCTGATCGGCGCCCGCGTCGAGGGCCTCCTCGACGATCCACTGGATCGCCGGCTTGTCCCCGATCGGAAGCATCTCCTTGGGGATGACTTTGCTGGCGGGAAGGAAGCGTGTTCCGAAACCAGCGGCAGGAATGATGGCAAGCATAAGCGTGTGTCAGCACAACCGGTCGATCTGGTCGCGAAACAGCCGAAAATCGTCCAGGCGGTTCACCGCGATGTCGTACAAGACTGTCGGATCGATCACCTCATACTCGTGAACGATCAGATTCCGAAAGCGCACCATGTTTTTGAAGGGTTCGGCCGACGCGAGCACGCCCATTGCGACCAGACGTTCGATCCCCTCCGCAGCCGTCGCGACGGGTCCCCCGCCTTGCAGGGCGATGATTCGTTCGGCGACATCAATGACGATTTCCACCGAGACTTGCAGCGCGCGCTCGGCCATCGACCGCAAGACCCAGTCATCGACAAACGCCTCCAGCGTCACGCTGCCCAGATGCTGCTTCAGCCGCATCACCTGTACATCCAGCAACGCCAGCTTCCGCTGTACCACACCGTTCAGTTGCATGCCGTCTCCCGTGTCACCCTGTAGTGACGTTGACGTTCGTAGTCCCACATTTGGTGCTCGTATTCACGGCAGGTAATCGAAAAAAACCGCGCCCACGTCTCCACGTCACGGGAAAACAGGAGTCGCCCCTTGAGAGCCTCGAAACGGTAGACCGGTTCCGCCTGATTCAGAAACCCAAGATCGGTGCGCGTATCCGGAAGATGCCGTGTGACTACCTCTTCCACGTGAGTCCATGTTTCGAGTGACGGCTTGTTTTTCATGTAAACAGCGATATCCAGATCACTGTGCGCGGCTACCGTTCCATCCCGCGCTGACCCGAGCAACACGGCAAAGACCGCATCAGGAAGCGCGGCTTCCAATTCCCGACCCAGCGTTTGCGGATCAAACGTTTGAGGGTGGATCTGGGTGTCCAAGTAATGTTTTGAAAGCGGCATGGGCCTGCGCAGGTTTAGTCGGCGGCATCCCGGCACATCGTCCCGGCGAGGGCCAGGGACAGCAGGACGGCCTGGATCACGGCGGGGCAGCGGAATGGAAGGTCGATGAGGCTGTGGCAGAGGACGAGGCCGAGGGCGCACAGCACGAACCACCGGAATAGGCTGGCAGATCCGTGCATCGGAAACAGGTGTCCGTGAGGCGGCGGCGGAACGCGGCGCAGCAGCGGAACGAGCAACGTCACACCGGCCAGAACGAGCAGCGCGGTGCCGACGATGCCGTGTTCGACGAGAAAATTGACACTATCGTTGTGGACATTGGCCGCGCCGACAAAGAGTTTTTTATACTGCTCGGGCGTGAGAACCAGCGGAACAAAATGCCGGAAGCCCCATCCTCCGACGCCGTAGATCGGGTTGTCGCGCCAAATGGTGAGGGCCGCAGGCACGAGCAGCTCAAATGCCCGTTCGTACACCTCTTTGAACATCCGGGCCATCGTCAGACCCGTCAGCTCACGGCGAATGGGATTGCTTGGCATCACAAAGAAACTGAGAACCCCCATCAGGGGCAGCAACACCGACAGGCCCGCGACCATCACGCGGGTCCCCAAGTCCAGCCGCCGCCAGATGCGCGTGATTGCGAATGCGCCACCGACCAGCAGCACGGCGGTGCCCATCAGGATCGAGGTGCGGCAGAGGCACAGCACCGCCGCGCCGTAGAGCAGGAACACCGCCCAGAGCAGGCGGTCGGCGCCCGGAACCTCGTCCTCGCGTTCATAGAGCCAGAACCCACTGGCGACGACCAGCATGAAGGTGAAGAAGGCACCCGCGTGGTTGGGGTAGCCGAAGGACGAGAAAAACTGGGCCTGAATCGGGATCATCCCATAAATCGCCCGGCATCCCAGCGCCATCTGCACGCAACCGGAAAGCGCCAGCGCCGCGGCGTTCCAGATCAGGATACGGAGCAACAGGCGTCGCCCGTTGGCATTGATCGCATGCCGGACCGCCAAGGCGGCGATGATCGCCGGCGGAAACCACGCGAGCAGTTGCACCGCTTCCTGCGTCACCACGCTCGAGGGCAAACCGGGCAGCGGCGGCGGCCCCATCTGCCAGCCCTGATTGACTCCCAGATACACCAGCGCTCGCGGACCGTTGAAGCCCTGAAAGATCAGAAAGACAACCAGTGCGACGCAGAGGGCGAGAAGAGGGTCGAATACGAGGGCTCGGACAACCCGGCTGCGGGCGTCGCCCAGGGTCTCGCCGGCACGGACTGCCGGGAGCAGCACCATGGCCTCAATCACGCCCAGGGTAAGCCAGAACATCGGCCACAACCAAGCCACACGCGTTCCGGCAAACGCCCACGACGTGTAGATCACCAGCGCCGCGACATGATAGACCACAAAATAACGGGCGAGTTTAGGCATGGTTCAGGGCAGACTCCGTCCCCGTGGAACATGCGTCTCAATCCAGAAACAGCATGCCACAACACCCTTATATCCAGCGGGTTGCATAGTTCGTTGCGCGTAGATCCAAAAACGGACCGCGTCTGCGCATGTAAGTGTTTGAGGAGTATAACCTATAAGACGCAATAATGGAAGCAGAGAAAAGAGAAAGAAAAAGCTGAAATGCTGAAAGATCCTACACTTCGTCCCACACGTCGTCGCAGACTTTGTCGTCTACGCTTCGTCGCACACTTTGTCGGCTCTTCCAGTTCGGCGGCTTGAGCAGGGCCCCGCTTCCCCCTCAATGAAAAAATCCCCGCACAAACCGGAAGCGCCTTTCAGCTTTCAGTTTTCAGCTTTTCAGCTTTTTTCTCTGCTTTCTTGCCTCCCATGCCCGTCTTATGCGACAATGTATGGTTCTGACACCTTGAGCGGCTTGGTGAGGCGACGTGTGCGGGACTCAGGGACTCAATGACTCTGGGACTCTAGACCCGGTAAGCGAAAGGAATTTTAGTATGGCTATTGCCATCGAGGACGTGGTTACACTCCTCGACCAGTTGCGCGAGGGACTGGTAGAGATGCGAGGTTATCTTTGACATCGATAATCGTCGCGAACGTTTAAATGAGCTGGATGCGCAGGCGGCGGCCCCAGAATTCTGGAATAATGCCGCAGCGGCGCGAGATGTAATCGGCAAAACCAACCGCGAACGGGCGTTCGTCAAGCCGTTTGATGGACTGTGCCTGGCGATCGAGGATGCCGCGCTGCTGGTCGAGCTGGCGAGTTCCGAGTCGGATGAGGCGGCGCGTAATCAGGCGCTGCAGGAGGCGGCCGACACGGCGGCTCGCGGCGAGGCGATCTTCAAGAAGCTGCGGATGCAGTCGCTTCTGGGCGGCAAGCTGGACGCCAGCAACGCCTTTCTCACGCTCCACTCCGGCGCTGGTGGCACCGAATCCTGCGACTGGGCCGACATGCTGTTTCGCATGTATCGCATGTATTGCGAAGACAACGGCTACGAGCTGGAGGTCGTTGACAGTCAGGCTGGCGAAGAGGCGGGGCTCAAATCGATCACTTTCGCGGTGCGCGGAGCCTATGCTTACGGCTATCTCAAGGGCGAACGCGGCATCCACCGGCTGGTGCGAATCAGCCCGTTCGACTCCGCCAAGCGCCGCCACACCTCGTTCAGCTCGCTCGATGTGATCGCCGAACTGGAAGACGACGTTGAGGTGGAGATCAACGAGGACGATCTGCGTGTCGACACCTACCGCTCCGGTGGCTCCGGCGGCCAGCATGTGAACAAGACCGACTCGGCGGTTCGCCTGACCCACTTGCCGACCGGAATCGTCGTGGCCTGTCAGAACGAGCGCTCGCAGCACAAGAACCGTTCACGGGCGATGAGCATCCTCAAGGCGAAGATTTACGAGTTGCAGGCCGATCAGCAGCGCCAGGAGATGGAGCGCTTCTACGGCGAGAAGGGCGAAATCGCCTGGGGCAGCCAGATCCGTTCCTACGTGCTCCAACCCTACACGATGGTCAAGGATCACCGGACCGACGAGCAGACGTCGAACGCGCAGGCGGTGCTGGACGGCGCGCTGCAGCCCTTTATTGACGCGACGCTTCGCCTGAACGCGACGAAGCAGGCGGCGGGGTAACCGGTGCGGCACCGGGGCTTCGAATGAACCTAAAAACGGCAGTTCACACCACGAAGAACACGAAGAGCACGAAGGACGTATTTGGAATGGAAAGGGATGAGTCCAACACTTCGTGGTGAATTCAACTGCCGGATCTAGGATGAACACTCGAATGAACAGGAGAGACGCATGACGCTTGCACACGCCACGGATATTTTGAATCGTCACAACCAGGGGCACGTGCTCCGTTTCTGGGAGCGGCTGGATGCGGGGGCGCGCGAGGCGCTGCTCGCGCAGATCGCCACGCTCGATTTTGAGAGCATCGCCCGGATGCGGGGGATGCTGGCGGCGGGCGGCGGCGCGGCGGCGGCGGGCGCGCCGGAGCCGGCCGGTGTGGTGACGCTCGACGCGACGGCGCGGGGCGAGGCCATCGCGCGGGGTGAGGCCGAGCTGCGCGCGGGGCGGGTCGGTGTGCTGTTGGTGGCGGGCGGACAAGGCTCACGCCTCGGCTACGACGGTCCGAAGGGCGCGTATGTGATCGGCCCCGTGAGCGGCGCGACGCTTTTCTACTATCATGCGCGCAAGGTGCTCGCGCTGGCCCGGCGCCACGGCGTGCGGGTGCCGCTTTACATCATGACGAGCGACACCAACGACGCGGCGACGCGGGCGCATTTCGAGCAGCACGGCTTTTTCGGACTGCCGCGCGAGGATGTCTTTTTCTTCATGCAGGGGATGTGGCCCGCGCTCGACGCGTCCGGCCGGATCATCTTGGATGCGCCGGGCCACATCTTTCTGAGCCCCGACGGCCACGGCGGCACGCTCTCGGCGCTGGCGGCGAGCGGCGGGCTGGCCGACATGGAACGCCGCGGTCTGACCACGATCTTTTATTTTCAGGTCGACAATCCGCTCGTGGAGGTCGCCGATCCGGCGTTCATCGGCCTGCACCTGCTGGAACACGCCGATATCTCGATCAAGGTCTGCGCCAAGCGCGAGCCTCAGGAGGGGCTGGGCGTGGTGGTGATGCGCGACGGCCGCTGCGAGATGGTTGAATACTCCGAGCTGACCGACGAGCAGAAGAACCGACGGGCACCCGACGGCGAGCTGGTCTTCAAATACGGCAGCGTGGCGATCCATGTCTTCAGCCTCCCCTTCCTCAAGCAGGAGGCGATCCGTCCCCTACCCTTGCATCTGGCACACAAGAAGATTCCGTTCTGCGCCGATGACGGCACGGTGGTCAAGCCGGCGGCCAACACCGGTTACAAATTTGAAAAATTCATCTTCGACGTCCTGCCCGACGCAAAGCGGGTGGTCACCCTGGCCTTTGATCGCGCCGAGGAATTTTCGCCGGTGAAAAATGCCACCGGCCCTGACTCGCCCGAAACGTGTCGCCGCGACCTGCAGGCCAAATGGGCGCGCTGGTTGGCGGCGGCGGGCCAGCCGGCGATGCCGCTGGAGATCGATCCGGCGTACGCGCTGGATGCGGAAGAGCTGAAGAGAAAAGCTGAAGAGAAAAGCTGAAATGCTGAAATGCTGAAATGCTGAAAGGCTCGGGCGGAAGAGAAGGTTCAAGGGTTCAAAAAGGTTCAAGGGTTCAAAAGAGAAATGCTGAAAACTGAAATGCTGAAATGCTGGGGAAGAGAGTGTGGGAGTGTGGGAGTGTGGGAGGGAGGAACTGATGAGACCGGTAGCTATTATTATTCGTGACGGATGGGGACTCAATCCCCGTGAGCAGGGCAATGCGGTATTTGCGGCGCAGACACCGAATATCGATCGGTATCGGACGCGTTACCCATGGACGCGCCTGGCGTGCAGCGGCGAGGCGGTGGGGCTGCCCGAGGGGTATCAGGGGTCGAGCGAGGTGGGTCACCTCAACATGGGCGCGGGGCGAGTGGTCATCCAGGAGCTGAAGCGGATTGACGACGGCCTGAGCACGGGCGAGCTGTTCCGTGCGGCGAAATGGCGGGCGCTGGTGGCCCAGTGGCGGAAGAACACGAGCCGATTGCACCTGCTGGGATTACTACAGGACGAGGGGGTGCATGCCCACCAGGAGCATCTCTTCAAAATCATGCGCCGTGCGCGCGAGGACTTTCCGCAGGGCGAGATCGTGGTTCACCCCTTTCTGGACGGACGCGACACCCCGCCGCGGAGCACGCTGGAATACCTTGGCCGCCTGGAGATCGAAATGGCGGCCGTCGGCAACTGCCGCATCGGCACGGTGATGGGGCGCTACTACGCCATGGACCGCTCCAAGAACTGGGCGCTTACCGACACGGCCTACCACTGCCTGGTCTGCGCCGAGGGTCGGCACGAAGCTTCGGCTGTCGAGGCGGTGCGCAAGTCCTATGCCGCCGACCGCACACCGGACGGCCAGGAGATGGGTGACGAATACATTCCCTGCTGCGTGATTGGCGATTATTCCGGCATTCACGATGGCGACGCGGTGATGCACACGAACTACCGTCAGGACCGCGCCATTCAGCTCACGCAGGCGTTCGTGTTGGACACCTATGCGGGAAAACGCAAGGCACGCCCCACGATCACCTATCTGGGCTTCACCCGTTACTGGGACGAGTTCACGGAGTACCTACTCGGCGCCATGGGCGGCGATGGCGGCATGGAGCATCTGTTGGGCGAGGTGGTAAGCGCGGCGGGATTACGGCAATTGCGCATCGCGGAGACGCAGAAATTCCGCCACGTCACCAGTTTCTTCAACGGCAAGTCGACGCAGCCATCAGCGGGCGAAGACCAGGTGGAGGTCCCCAGCCGCTTCGATCCGGCGACCTTCGCAATGCATCCCGAGATGGAGGCGCACGCCGTGACGGAGGCTCTGCTCAAGCGGTTGGAGAACAACCCCTACGGTTTCATTGTGGTGAACTACGCCAACTGCGACATGGTCGGGCACACCGGGGTTTTGGACGCCGCGCGGCGGGCGGTGGAGATTGTGGATGACTGTGTCGGCACGGTCGTCACCCGGCTTCTGGAACTGGATGCACACATCCTCATCACCGCCGACCACGGCAACGCCGAGCAGATGATTGACTACGTCACCGGCATGGTCAAGACCAGCCACACGCTCAACGAGGTGGAATGCATCTACGTGGCGCGGGATGCGCCGGGGATGCGGCTCGCCGCGTCGGGCAAGCTCTGCGACATAGCGACCACGGCCTTAGCACTGCTGGGGCTGCCGATTCCCTGCGAAATGACGGCTCAAAACCTGATCGCGGGGGAGCCTGAAAATGGCTAGCGGATGGTACGGATTCCGGCGGAGAGCCCTGCCCTGCAGCCCGGGAACCGCAGTCGGCCTCCCGGGCCGCCTGCGTGGCCCGGCCCGGCTGGCCGCCGCTATCCTGATCGCGCTGTACACCTGCGGGTTCACGTTCAACAACGCCTATCGCAGTCCGCGCAACAGCGAGCGCGAGGTGCGCGCAAGCACGTCGCTGATCATCCTGCACACCACCGAGGCACCGGCCCGGAGCGCGCTGAACAAGCTGAGCGAACGTGGCGAGATCCACTACGTGGTGGACACCGACGGCATGGTCTACCGGATCATTGATCACCGCCGCATCGCCTTCCACTGCGGCCGCAGCCTATGGAACGGCCGGTCTCAAGTCGATGATTTTTCAGTCGGAATCGAAGTGGTGGGTTACCACAACAAACCGATCACGGCCAAGCAGACGATCAATCTGGCCGCCCTGATCGGCGAGCTGCAAAGCATTTACAAGATACCGGATGAGCGGGTGCTTCCGCATTCGATGGTGGCGTATGGCGCGCCCAACCGCTTTCACAAGCGGAGTCACCGGGGCCGCAAACGGTGCGGCATGCAATTCGCGATCTGGGCGGTGCGTCAGAAGCTGAACCTCACGGCGCAACCGCGCCTCGACCCCGACGTCCGCGCGCGTCGGCTGGTCAATGCCGATCCCTATCTGGCGCAGGTGCTCTTCGGCTCGGCCGCGCAGCAGGATCAGGCGCTGGCGAAATACAAAGCAGAGGACACCACCGTCATCGGCCCGGGCCGCACGGCCTGGGACATCGCCCGCGACGCCTACAACAGCACGAGTACGATCTACGTGTTCCCGGATGGGTCCAAGCGGACCGGGAAAGAAATCCGAGCCTGGTCGTCGATTCCGGCGGGAACCAAGGTCCTGTTGAATGAAACGGACACCGACGCGGAGACGGTTGAATCCTTCAAGACCATCGGCACCGACGGCAAAACCGCCGCCGATTTCGCCGGCGAGGAAACACAGCTCGAAACGACTTATTATATCTACCCGGCTGGCGGAAGCTTCAACGGCGCCGAGCTGAGCGCGGAAGCGATCGCGGCGTTGCCGCACGGCACCCAGGTGCTGGTCGGCTACAAGCGGGTCGGGCCTATTCGAGCCGGAACCCGGGTCTATGAGATCTGCGGCGCCAAGTGGAAGGCGCCCGACACGTATTTTCTCTATCCCCACGGCCTGCTCAAGCCGGGCAGTGAGATGGACGAGAGCAAAATCCCCGTGGGCCTGTATCTGTTCTACAAGAACTGATTGAGGCTCTTGCAAAACCCCTCTGGGGTGTTTGCAAGAGAGAAGTCAGAATATAGGAGTCAGGAGTCAGAATAATAGACACGTTGCCCGTGAGCGGGTTCCAATTCTGAATACTGAATTCTGGCTTCTGAATACGGCGCTGACCGATTACACCTTGTCCCGTGGCGGGTCTTCTGGCATAATTGATTCCAACTGCATTTCTTACACACAATAAGCGAGGCGCGCCATGTCCACAAGTTTCGAGATGATCGGCACGGTCAAGGTCGTGATGGAGCCGATGACCTTTGCCAGCGGTTTTACCAAACGGGAGTTTGTCATTACGACCGAAGATGAGCGGTTTCCGCAGATGATTAAGTTCCAGACCGTGAACGAGCGCTGTGCGCTGCTGGCCGGGCTGGCGCCGAATGACCGCATCAAGGTGCGGTTTGACGTCCGCGGCAGTCTGAGCACCAAGAACGGGGAGCGGTATTTCGTGGACCTGCAGGCGTTCCAGATTGAAAAGCTTGACGGGAAGGGCCAGTCGGTGACCCGCGACGACGCCGAGCCGACGCCGACCGAAGACGAGCCGATGCCGTTCTAATGCGGGCTTGCGCCCGCAACCCTCACCCCGGCCCTCTCCCAGAGGGCGAGGGAGGAGTCATAACTTGTTTGTATCACTGTTCCGAGGCCGTAAGGCACTAACCAAGGAATCACGCGATGAGAAATCCTGTTTTGCATGATTTGGATCCTGGCTCGTTGCGGATCGATCCGATGGCGCTTTTTGACAAGCAGTGGTTTCTGCTGACATCCGGTGATTTCGCGGCGGGGCGCTACAACACCATGACCGTGTCTTGGGGCAGTCTGGGCACGATCTGGAACAAACCCTTCGTGCAGGTTTTCTGCAGGCCGCAGCGCCAGACGTATCTGTTCATGAAGACATTTCCAACCTTCACGCTGAGCGCCTTTCGTCCGGCCTGCCGTGACGCGCTGCAACTGCTGGGATCCAAGTCGGGCAAAGACGGTAACAAGATCGCGGAGTCGGGACTGACCCCGGTGGCGGCCAAGCGGGTGGCGGCACCCACCTTTGCCGAGGCCGAATTGGTTTTCGAATGCAGCAAGATGCACGCGCAGTTTCTGGATCCGAAGGGCTTCCAATCCCCGACCATCGATGCCAACTATCCCTCGCAGGATTATCACTGCGTCTTCTTCGGTGAGATTCTGTCCGTGCGAGGCGTCTCCTCCTATGCAGCAGAATGAAGAACGGCCGGATGCGGGCGAGCAGCCACTGGTGGAGCTGCTCGACGCGGGCAGCGCCTATCTGGAGCGCAAAGGCATCCCGTCACCCCGCGTGGCGTGCGAACTGCTTGCCGGGCGGTTGCTCAACGCGCCACGGCTCGGGCTGCATGCCTTTCTACCACTGCCGGTTGGCGCCGCGCGCGCTGCGGCTTTGCGTCGCGGGCTGGCACGGGTGGCGGCGGGCGAACCGGTCCAGTATGTGCTGGGCGAATGGGATTTCCGCGGGTTGACACTCACGGTTGACCGCCGGGCGCTGATTCCCCGTTCTGAAACGGA
>JBIJDW010000318.1:0-4006 GCA_044343885.1 Kiritimatiellia bacterium | reverse complement strand
GCGGCGTCTGCCGCTTCGTGACCGAAACCGACAACATCAGCCCCTATCTCACGCCGGGGCCGGATGCGTTTGTCATGAAGCGGCAGACGCCGCTATCGCCCGTCCCGGAGATGCGTTGCGGCAACAAGCCGTCCGACGGCGGCAACCTGCTTCTGACCGATGAAGAGAAGGCGGCGCTACTCGCCGCAGAGCCAGGCGCGGATAAATATCTGCGGCGTTATACGGGTTCCGAGGAATTCATCAACGGCACCATGCGCTGGTGCCTGTGGCTCGAAGGTGCCGATCCGATAGCCCTTCGTGCCCTGCCGCTGGTTCTTGGGCGCGTGGAGAAGGTGCGGGAATTTCGGACGAAGAGCACAGCCGCGCCTACCCGCAGCGCAGCGCAAACGCCGTCACTGTTTTTTTACCGTTCGCAGCCGACCACAGATTATATCCTGATCCCCGAGGTCTCCTCCGAACGGCGGCATTACATCCCGATCGGCATCGCCAAGCCGTGGGTCGTTCCGAGCAACACGTGCTTTGTCATTCCGACATCCGACCTGTATCTGTTCGGCGTGCTGACCTCGGCCATGCACATGGCGTGGATGCGGCAGGTAGGCGGGCGGCTGGAGTCACGTTACCGCTACTCGCGCACGATGGTCTACAACACATTCCCGTGGCCGCAAATCGACCTGCCGGTCTCTGATCGTGACGCCTTTTGCGTCAGAGAGGCGGCAGCGCGGCTTTACTGGTCGTCCTATCATGAAGGCGGGGAGGATGACGCGGTCAGACCGGAAGCGAAAAGTCAGGCGGTCCGACTCACCGGCGACGCGAAAAAGAAGGCCGCCGTGGAGGCGAAGGCGCAGGCTGTCCTCGATGTGCGGAAGCGGTACCCGCTCGCCACACTCGCCGATCTTTACGACCCGCTGACCATGCCCGCCGATCTGGTCAAGGCCCATGCGGATCTCGACCGAGCGGTGGACCAGTGTTATCGCAAGCAGCCATTCACCTCCGACCGCCAGCGCGTGGAATTCCTCTTCGCCCTCTACGAACGCTACACCGCCCCGCTGCTTCCGGTGGAGAAGAAGGGAAAGAGGCGGGGGCATAGTCCAAAATGAAGAAAATACTGGACCGAGTGAAGCGGGAGGTGGCCTACTATCGGGCACTATTCAGCCATCCCCGAACGCCTCGGCTTTCGCGATGGCTGCTGGGAGGAGCCTTGGCCTATCTCGTGTCGCCTATCGACATCATCCCCGATTTCATTCCGGTTCTGGGTCAACTGGACGACCTGTTGATTGTTCCGATTTTGATTTATGCCGCCGTGGCCTTCATCCCCGCGAATGTGAAGGCCGAATGTCGGGCGCGGACGGCGAACCTCGGCGCCGAGGCTTATCCGCCGGCGAGCAGCAGAACCACGGACAGCGCGATGCAGGAATAGACGGTGCTGACCGCCACCGCGCCGGCCGCCAGGACCGCATCGCCCTTCATCGCCTGCGCCATGACAAAGGAGGCCACCGCCGTCGGACAGGCCAGATACACCAAGCAGACGAATCGCGCCTCGTGATTCAACCCTCCGAGCACCGCCAAACCCCATCCGATGAGGGGGCAGATGACCAATTTGAGAACGGTGGCCAGATGCGCGGGCCGCCACGCGGAGCGCATGCGTTCGCGCGTCAGGGATGCCCCCAGGGCAATCATCGCCCCCGGGCCCGAGAGCGAGCCTAGCGAGTCGATCGTCCGGGCCAACCCCTTCGGAGGATGAAAGCCCACGGCCAAAGCCAGCGCGCCCGCTACGCAACTGACGATCAACGGATTGGTTACGATCCCTCGCAAGATCTTGCGCCACGAGACACGGGCGATAGACCCGTCCGTCCCCACCTGGCGCGGCGTCAACACCAGAACCGCCAGCACATTGTACAGAATCAGGCAGGGGGCCAACGTCAAGGTGGCCAAGGAGACGATGGCCGCGGCATTCGGACGATCCGCAGTCGCGAAAAGGATGACCGGTAGTCCGACATACGCATTGTTGCTTCGAAAAACCGATTGGCAAAAAGAGCCCCGCGATGCCGGACCGATGCCCATCCAGCCGGCGCCGAACCACGCGATCGCGGCAATCACGAGCGTCGCCACCACCATCACCGCAGCGGCGTTCACGCAATCCTTCTGAAACGCGCTCTCGGAAATCGTGCCGAACAGCAGGCAGGGCAAGGCCACCCAGAAAATGAGGTTGTTGAGCGTCCCCGCAAAGGCGTCCGAAAGAAAGCCCGACGCCCGCAACGCAGCTCCCAGTGCAAGGACCAGGAAGATGGGCGTCAGCGTGTCGAATACAAAGGAGAGGGAGGACCAATCGGGCATGTCAGTAGGGTATCATCAAACCCCAGCCGCTGTAAATAGGGGCAGAATTGAAGCAGCAGCGCGCTTGACAGGATGCGTCTGCGCGTGTTATAAATCGCGCCGTTCACACGTTTGTGTGCGGTGGGGGCGCTTAGCTCAGTTGGTTAGAGCGCTACCTTCACACGGTAGAAGTCACAGGTTCGAGTCCTGTAGCGCCCACCAAGTTTGCTTTCGAGATACCGTTGATCAAAGTCGTTACATTTCTCGCCCGATTGGTCCGAAACGCCATCTTGTTCGCGGTTTGCGTGTGTGTGGTGTTGTTCGTTGTGCTTTCGGTCGCCGAGATACCCCTGCACGCGCGGATCATCGACGCCATTACAGCACGACTGTCGACCGATTCTATGTCCGTCCATATTGCTCGCGCGACGGTGAGCCTGCGTCAGGGGCTTGTCCTGAACACCGCTCAAGTCCGTTTCAATCTGGAAACCAATGACCTTTTCGTGCAGGCGCAGGAGGTGCGCTGTGATCTTTCTATCCGGCCCGGGCGACCGTGGGTCGAATGGCTGGACGGTGTTCGCCTCGTCCGCCCCGAGGCGGTCTTCCTTCCTGCGGCCATGCCTCGCGGCGCGGGCACTCCGGCCCCGGTCCGGGGGCTTCAGCAGATGCGCCTCTCGCGTGTGCTGGTCGAGTTGGAGAATCCCGTTTTCTGCGGCATTGCGCCGGCGCGTGTCACGGCCGATCTCTCGCTGAATGCCGCCACGTTGGGCTTGGATAACCTTCGTGCCGAGTGGCGTTCGTCCGAGACCGAGTCGATCACCGGATCTGTCCGGATGGATATACAGACCGGACGGTTTGAAATAAAGGCCAGCGGCAGCCTCTGCCCCAAGACGATACGTCCGATCCTGGTGCTGGTCCGGTGCCGTGCCGGAATCCACTATTGCGATCGTATCACCAGTCCCGAAGTTCCCCTGTCCGTTTCGTGCGATCTGCTCCTGACGCCCGACGTTCAAAACCTGCGTTTTGACATTCAGTCTCAAGCCCTCTCGTGGAACAACATTGCGCTGACCCGCGTTGCCTGCGGGATTGTTGCCGTCAATCCCGGAACTCCGAATGAGTGGCGCGTGACGCTCGCGCCTTTGCAGGTGGCATCGACCAACGGTTCGGCCCGCGCCACCCTTGTTTACGAAGATGCAACCGGTCTGCTCCAGGTGGATGCGCAGTCTGAGATGCCGACAGGGGAACTGTTCCGCATCATCGAGCTGTTTCAGAACGGCATTCTGGATCGTGTGATCGTGGGCGGCGTCCCGCATCTGACGGTCTCTGGAACGATTGACGCCGACTCGAAACGCCTGCTGCCCTATGACTTAAAGGGGACGATCCGCGCGCCCAGCCTCTCCCTGTATGGTATACCGCTGGCCCAGACAACCTGCGATTTTACGGTTCGCAACCAGTATAACGTGGTCTTCAACAACCTCCATGCCAAGCTGGCAAACGGTGGCGATCTCAGCGGGCGCTTCTCATTCGATCTCACCGCTGACACGCCGGAGATGCCCTACCGCGCCGAACTGGCCATTGCCGACGCGACGCTGCGCGATCTGCTCCGGCCGCTCACCACCACCAATCTGTGGGAGGGCGGGGTGTCGGGCGCGGTGACGCTGTCCGGCACACTGGCCACCAATCAGTTGGAGTCGCT
>JBIJDW010000319.1:0-4006 GCA_044343885.1 Kiritimatiellia bacterium | reverse complement strand
GATCCCGCTCCGTTCGTGCACGTGATGCCGCCGAAGCGCGGGGACGGTGCATCGAAACAGGCCAGGATGCCGTGCATGGCCATGAACTCGATGTCGTCCTGATGGGCCCCTATGCCGAGATGCGTCGCACGCGCCAAGGCGTCGGCGACCGGCGTGCCATCGGGAATAAAAAGATCGGCGGTGGCATGATGCAGTTTCATGCGGGCATCCTTTCTACGGCCGTATCAACGCCCTGAACTGCTGGAACAGCGGCGCGGCATCGTGCGGACCGGGGCAGGCCTCGGGATGATACTGCACCGAGAATGCGGGAAAGGCCTTGCATCGAATCCCCTCGACCGTCTGGTCGTTGAGGTTGATGTGGGTCACGTCGACACGGGCGGCGTCGAGTGTCTCGGCGGCGACCGCGAAGTTGTGATTCTGCGAGGTGATCGCCACGGTTCCGGCCGCCAGATCCATCACCGGATGGTTGCAGCCGTGGTGGCCGAATTTCAGGCGGTACGTCCGTCCGCCCAGCGCCAACCCGAGCAGTTGGTGCCCTAGGCAGATGCCCATCATCGGAACCTTTCCCAGCAGCTCGCGGATGGCTGCCACCGCGTAAGGCAGTGCCGCAGGATCGGCGGGTCCGTTGGACAGCAAAACGCCATCCGGTTTCAACGCCAGCACTGCGGCTGCGGAGGTCTTCGCCGGCACGACCGTCACCTGCATCCCCTGTCGCCGCAAGCCGCGCAGGATGTTCCACTTGATGCCGAAATCATACGCCACGATCTTCAGGTCGGCGGGCGGCAGGCTGGCGGCCATTCCCCACGAACAGGTTTCGCGGCCATCGGCGTCCCAGGCGTAGGGTTGGGCACACGAGACCCGCGCTGCGTAGTCCTGGCCGTCGAGGCCCTGCCACGCGCGGGCTTGCGTCACGCCGTCCGCCTCGTCTGCGGCGCCCGTCACGCACATAAAGCCCTTCATCGTCCCCTGATCGCGCAGGAGCCGCGTCAGCCGCCGCGTGTCGATCCCCGCGAGCGCAGGCACGCCCGCGTCCTTCAGCGCCCGTCCGAGTTCCGATTCGCTCCGCCAGTTGCTCGCCGCGTTGCAGGCATGCATCACCAGTCCGCTCGCGTGAATCGACAACGACTCCCGGTCGGCCGCGTTCATGCCGACATTGCCGATCTCAGGACAGGTGAACGTCACGAACTGCCCCGCATACGAAGGGTCGCTGATGATCTCCTGATAGCCCGTCAGGCCGGTGTTGAACACCACCTCGCCGACGCGGTCAACCGGAGCGCCAACCGACCAGCCACGAAAGATCGTGCCGTCTTCCAGCGCCAGATAGGCCGGCTTTTGCCGCTGCTCCGCCCAATTGAATGTGGTCATGCCTGTAAGCCTTTCCCGGAGACGCGCGTGGGCAGCCGCACCTGCGGCGACCGCTCATGGTATTCCTGAATGGAGCGCACCTTGACGTGTCCGTGCGCCGTCTGATACGACTTCAGTCCCATGATCGACCAGCGCAGGCCGTTGATCGTGGTCGTGATCGGCAGGCTGCGCGTCACCGCGTGGGCGCGCATCTTCACCTCGTCCAACGCCGGTTCCGTGCCCACCGTGGGGGTGCTGATGATCCAGTTGATCTCATCGCCTTCAATCAAGTCGATCGCATTGGGGTGGCCGCTCGAGATGCGGAAGACCGCCCGGTCGCGGATGCCCGCCTTCCACAGCGCGGTGCTGGTCCCGAGCGTCGCGTAGAGCGTAAAGCCGAGCTGCTTGAGCTTGCGCGCCAGCTCGACCGCATCGCCCTTGTCCTCGTCTCGGACGCTCAGGAAGACGCCGCCTCCCTTGGGCAGGCGGTTGCCCGCCGCGATCTGGCTTTTCAGATAGGCCAGCCCGCAGTTGCCGTCAATGCCCATCACCTCGCCCGTCGACTTCATCTCCGGCGAGAGCACCACGTCGATCCCGGGGAAGCGGGTGAAGGGGAAGACCGCCTCTTTGACCGCGAAATGTTGCGGGATGAATTCCTGGGTGAAGCCCATGTCGGCCAGCTTTTCGCCCACCATCACCAGCGCCGCCAGCTTGGCTAGGGGCACGCCCGTCGTCTTGCTGACAAAGGGAACGGTTCGCGACGCCCGCGGGTTGACCTCGAGGATATACACATCCTCCCCTTGGACGGCGAACTGGATGTTCATCAGCCCCTTGACCTTCAGCGCCTCGGCCAGAGCGAACGTCTGTTTGCGGATGACCGCCTTGACCGACTTGCTCAGATTCGGCGCCGGAATGATGCACGCGCTGTCGCCGGAGTGAATGCCCGCCAGCTCGACGTGCTCCATGATCGCGCCGATCACGTGCGTCTCGCCGTCGGAGATGCAGTCGACGTCCACCTCGCACGCATTGGCCAGAAACCGGTCAATCAGCACGGGGCGATCTTCCGACACCTCGACCGCCTCGCGCATGTACGTCCGGAGCGTCTCGCGGTCAAAGACGATCACCATCGCCCGGCCGCCCAGCACGAAGCTCGGCCGCATCAGCACCGGGAAGCCGACGCGCGCCGCCACCGCCTCAGCCTCGTCGGCGCCGGTCGCCAATCCGTTTTCAGGCTGGCGCAACCCCAGTCGCGTGGCCAGTTCCTGAAACTGCTTGCGGTCTTCGGCCTGCTCGATGCTGTGCGGGCTGGTGCCGATGATCGTCACGCCATTGGCTTCGAGCGCCCGCGCGAGGTTCAGCGGCGTCTGACCCCCGAACTGCACGATCGCGCCCGCGCACCCCTCGTGGCGGTAGACGTGCAGCACGTCCTCGAGCGTCAGCGGCTCGAAATAGAGCGTGTCGCTGGTGTCGTAGTCGGTACTGACGGTTTCGGGGTTGCTGTTCACCATGACGGTTTCATACCCGGCGTCGCGCAGGGCGAAGCAGGCGTGGACGCAGCAATAGTCAAACTCGATCCCCTGGCCAATGCGGTTGGGTCCGCCACCGATGATCATGATCTTCCGACGGGGCGCGCCCGATCGGGCAGCGGGCGCGGCCTCGGGCAGGCAGCCCGAACCGTAGGTCGAATAAAAGTACGGCGTCAGGGCAGCGAACTCCGCCGCGCAGGTGTCGACCAGCCCATAGGCGGGCACCAGGCCGAGCCGTTGCCGCGCCGCGCGGACCGCGTCTTCGGCCGCCTGCAGGATCCAGGCGATCTGCCGGTCGGAGAAACCGAACTGCTTGGCCTGCATGAACCGGGCGGCATCGCGCTCCAGTTCCGCGAGGGAGCCAGCCGTACGGATCTCGTCCTCGTAGGCGGCCAGCTCCTCGAGATGACGGAGAAACCACGGGTCGACCTTGCAGATGCGATGAATGCGCGCGACGCTCCAGCCGCGGCGGAAAGCAGCGCGGATATCGAACAGCCGGTTGCTGTGCGGGGTGCGCAGGGCGGCCTCCAGCGCCGCGTCGTCGCGGGCCTCGAAGGGGCCGTCCTTGCCGTCCGCCCCGAACCCGGCCCGGCCGGTCTCCAGCGAGCGCAGCGCCTTCTGCAGGCTCTCTTTAAACGTGCGTCCGATGCTCATGGTTTCGCCGACCGACTTCATTTGCGTGCCGAGCACGGGGTCGGCGCTGGGGAACTTTTCAAAGGCGAAGCGCGGAATCTTGGTCACCACGTAGTCGATCGACGGTTCAAAGCAGGCGGGCGTCTGGCGGGTGATGTCGTTGCGCAGCTCGTCCAGCGTATAGCCCACGGCCAGCTTGGCCGCGATCTTGGCGATCGGGAAGCCCGTTGCCTTGGAGGCCAGCGCGCTCGAACGCGAGACGCGCGGGTTCATCTCGATCACCACCATCCGTCCGTTGGCCGGGTTCAACGCGAACTGGACGTTCGACCCGCCGGTCTCCACGCCGATCACCCGCATCACCGCCAGGGCCGCGTCGCGCATGTTCTGGTATTCGCGGTCGGTCAGCGTCTGCGCCGGGGCCACGGTGATCGAATCGCCCGTGTGCACCCCCATCGGATCGAGGTTCTCGATCGAGCAGACGATGACGCAATTGTCCTTCCGGT
>JBIJDW010000317.1:0-4009 GCA_044343885.1 Kiritimatiellia bacterium | reverse complement strand
AGTCTCTCGTGGCCCAAGTACTCTGCCATACCTGCTGCTCCTATCCCTGCCACGCCACACTTCATCGCTTTCTTCGTCCCACGCGTTGTCGTCTACGCTTCGTCGCAAGACTTTGTCGAGACTGATGAAGCCCCTTCCCTTGCTGGGCTGCCCCATCTGCGCGGCTGGCCACCTGTCCTACGTCGGCGAACTCCACCGAGTCCGCGCCGGACCCGCATGACACCACACGTCCAAACTCTCTGCGCATCTCATTTAAGCGCCCGAACGTGCCGCGCGGGCGGAGCTATGCACCCATGCGGAAAAACGGCCCGTTTTGGATCGTCTCACGGCCCATTTGGCACCAATCAGGTCCGCCTTTTGAGCCTCTTCGCATCCACGCCAAGCCGCTCGCGCCCTTTGTTCAGGCGCGCAAGAACGAAACGGGGCATTCAAACCCCATAGCCATCTATCGGCCCCCGCGGCTCCGTTCAACAACATTTTATCCCTCAT
This sequence comes from Kiritimatiellia bacterium, assembly GCA_044343885.1. GTDB lineage: Bacteria > Verrucomicrobiota > Kiritimatiellia > RFP12 > JAAYNR01 > VGWG01. Next base: position 3,520 of record JBIJDW010000317.1, on the reverse strand, counting down.
GCGGCAAGATTACGCTTGTTTGCAATCAGCAACCGTCATACACTTTGCCGCACGAGGGATAAAACGCTATTCGTTCGGCACGGAGAAGATGATGAAGACAATGCTGACCCTATTCATGTTGCTTGCGGGGATTTCCGCCTTGGCAGAGCCAGCGGCAGGCCCGGCGGCAAAGAGCAACGAGGTTTGTCTTGCGGACGTGACCGTCACCGCACGGCCGACAGGAAAGCGCCACGAATCCTACGTTTTCACACTCAAGAGCAGAAAAGATGACGCGTCATGGACATTTGAGCTCTATCAGGATTTCGGGGGTGGCCTGCTACTGTACGTCGCCGGAAATCGCACGAGCTTGGACAATGAAAAGGAACTCCAAAGCTGGCAGCAGAAAGCCACGTTCCTGAAGTTGCAGCAGATCGAACCGCAGAAGGCACGGACAGGTGAGATGATCACCCACCAACTCGTTTCAATGACATGGAGACTGCAAGAGCCGAACCAAGCGTCGGAGGCGACTTCGGAACCCGCGCCGGGCGCGGCTTCCTCATCGCCTCAACGCTGACGTTCGCCAGAAAAATGAAACACGCAGCGCCAATTCTGTTCGTCGTTGCGGCGGTCGCAATCTCAGGTTGTGCCGCTCCCCCCAACACTGCTCATCTCTACCGTATCTCCGTCGACGGAAAGACTGGGTTCATCAACGCCAATGGAATCGTTACGATACCACCCTCATTTGATGGCGCAGGCGAATTCTCGGACGGCCTGGCCGCTGTCAAGATTGGAGAATATTGGGGATACATCGACGCGTCGGGCGCTCTCGTGGTCAAACCGAGCCTCTGGAAGAAGGCAGATGCCGTTCCAGCATTTGCTGAGGGATTGGCCCAAATCAAGCTCGGTGACACTTGGGGATATATCGACAAGACAGGGACAACCGTGATCGAGCCTCGCTTCCAGACCGCTGCGCCCTTTTCCGAAGGGATTGCTCTCGTAAAGGATCAGTCCGGGTGGAAGTACATCAGCCTTTCCGGGCGCGTTGCTCTCGATCCTCAGGCCGACCATGCAACGTCGTTCATGTCCGGTTTGGCCGAGATCAAGCGAGGCGGGAAAGTCATTTTCATCGACAAGCAGGGCAAGAGCATTCTCGCTCCTGATGCCAATTCCGCAGGACACTTCGCAGAGGGACTCGCCTTTGCCGGTGTCACCGGCAAAGGCAAAGGCTACATCGACCGCACCGGGAAGTTCGTGATTCCGCCCGACTTCGAATGGGTCTGGTTCTTCAGCGAAGGTTTGGCAGGCGTCAGGCCACTGCGGGTTGATGGCGCAGAGCAGAAGATGGGGTTCATTGACAGAACGGGACAATGGATCGTCCCTCCGCGGTACGATTGGGTTGCCCCATTCAGCGAGGGCCGAGCTGAAGTCGAGCGGAACGGCAAGCGCGGATATATCGACAAGTCCGGACATGAGGTCATCCCACTGAAGTACCGTTACACCTATAGATTCCAGGGGCCACTCGCCGCCGTGCTGGACGGTGATCGTGTCATCTACATTGATCGAGAAGGACATCCAGTTTGGCAGCCAGAAGGGAAAGACGTGGCGAACAAGAGCGTGCAAGCTACAAAATGACCCGCGCGGACGCGGCTCATTTTGAGCCTGACGCTCGGCGTTCGGCGGATAAGAACACCATGAATAGTGACAGTACTGTAGACAGGCAGTTGGATGCTGCACCCGAAAGCGAAATTCTTGGTGTCGTCGGAGCAGGTGGGATTGGTCGAGTCGGTATAGGCCCACCGGATAATATCCAATGGACAGTTTTCATTCCTTTGTGCGCTTGGAAGCTTGTTGGCCAGGAACTTCGAAAAACAGAAATGACCGTTCGGAAGTTTGTCTCTGACGAGGCGGCCGTTCTCGCTTTCAAGGCGCCGAATGCATACGATGTCGTCCGCATCAAGGCGCGATGGTTGGAGAACACTGTCCTCGACTCTCCGCAGGCTTTGCTCACGGACCTGGTCGGCAAGGATGATTCCGATTCTGAACTCAATGCGTATGCGCTGGAGTTGCAGGAGGCTGTGACCTTTGAGGATCCGATGTTTGGACAGTTCACGTTGGATCGTAGTCTGGACTGGTACGAAGCTACCACGGACTGGTGTGGGAATGCGATTCGGTTGACTCTCCCGGCGGGATCACCAGATGATACGACAAATGGCCTCGGGGTCGCACGGAAGCTGTGGGCGGAGGAGCAGATGTGGCGACGGAAGATCACGGACTTCGCGGTTCATGAACTCCTGGGGTTGAAGAATGCGTCCTGGCGAGTGCAGAATGACTCGGAAGTGAGTGTGGAGGAGTTTGCGCGCAGGCTGACTCTGGACTCTGTTTGGATCAATGCGAATGGGTCATTCGAGTTTTGGTATGATGATGGCGATCTATTCTGTGGCCATTCGATCATGGTCAGAGGAAATCTATCGCATGGACCAGAGAAAGCAACAATCCAAGGATAGGTTGCCGAACAATCCGGCGCTGGGTACGGCTCGCAAGCTCGCTGCCCCTGGCCGCTAACGTTCGAGATATGAAGATGAATAAAGAAAAGAGCAAGGCATTCCTAGTGTTCTGCGAGTTCGGTCCTGACCGGGCCATACCTCGCCACAAGCGTCTCACTGAGAAGTTCCCCCGACTTGCTTCGGAGTTGATCGATCAATGGATTGCTGACTTTCAGAAGGTGGAAAAGCTTGCGTATGATATCGCCATTGAACACCGCAAGAATGAATGGAAGCCCGAATACACGATCCAACTACTGAAGGAGAATATTCCCGACTTCAATGACGAGGCGCTCAACAAGCTCCTCAATCAAGCATGTTACTTCGCCATGCACGATGGATACTAAAAAAGGAATCACGAACCAGATAATCCACGGTACGGCTACGCCTCCCGTGATGTTCACCGTTCGGTCACGAAAGATAGATGGAGACTGTATGAGAAACTGGGCATGGCGATTGCCGTTTGCACTCATGGTGACCGCACTGGTAGCCTTCTCATTCATGCGTTTAGCGGGAGGTGCTGCGATGTTCTGTATTGATCCTCCGGCTGCAGACGCCGGATGGAAGTGGAAAGTCCCGCTGGCGTGGACTGTGATCTATGGGTTATCCACATTTCTTGGCGTCGGAATTGCGTCTTTCCGACCGAAGCGCGCAATGGTTCCGCTTGTTGTTGCGGGCATCACGACGGGGACATTTGTCCTCTTGCGCCTAAGGGCGAACAGTTCCGGTTGCTCGTACTTCAGCCAGCAAGAAGCTGTTTGGGGGATTCCGGCCATGATTCTCGGCGCAGTAGTAGCGTGCGCTATCGCACTGAGAACAAAAGGACCGAACCAAGCCCTGCATGCGACTTCGGAACCCGCGCCCGGCGCGGTTTCCTCATCGCATGAGGGCTGACGTTGGGAGTAATGAAGATGACTAGACTCCGGATATTCGTGATTATCATCGCTGAAGTTGTATTAGCAGGAGGGTTCAACCTTTTTGCCGAGACCAATCTGGTAACG
>JBIJDW010000316.1:0-4013 GCA_044343885.1 Kiritimatiellia bacterium | reverse complement strand
CACCCGTTGAATACGGCCCGTTCGACGGCTTGCTGCTGGTCGACAAGCCGGCCGGACCGACGTCCCATGACGTTGTCCATAAGATCCGCAGAACCTTCCGCATCGAGAAGGTCGGCCACGGCGGCACGCTCGATCCGGCCGCCACCGGCCTGCTGGTGATCCTTCTGGGCCGCGCCACGCGCCTTTCCGATTTGGTCATGGGAGGGGAGAAAGCCTACGCCGGGATTCTCCGCCTCGGCACGGTCACCAACTCTCAGGACATGGACGGCCAGATCATCGAGGAAAAACCCTTCGACACCGTCACGCGCGAACAGGCCGAGACGGCGCTGGAAGCCCTGCGCGGCGACATCTATCAGATTCCCCCGATGGTCTCGGCGATCAAGCTTCACGGTGTCCCGCTCTACAAACTGGCCCGCAAAGGGCAGGAGGTGGTGCGCGAACCGCGTCTCGTCCACATCTTCCGCTTCGCCATCACCGCCTGGGCGCCGCCGTTGGTCACCTTCGAGGTCCGATGCACCAAGGGCACCTATGTTCGCACCCTCGCCCACGACCTCGGCCAGACGCTCGGCTGCGGCGCCTGTCTCCAATCCCTCCGGCGCACCGCATCGGGATCGTTCGATGTCGCCGCCGCCGCCCCGTTTGACACCCTGCTCGCCGGAACCAAGGACGATCTCGCGGCCCGGATCATCCCCTACGCGCATTTCAGCCAGAGCGTTACACCTCCCCGATGATTGCGGATGATTGCGAAAAACCTACGGAGGATCAGATGAACTTTTGCATGGCGCCAGGAATCCACGAATTGCACGTCAAGGGGTCGGAGATCCAGGGGCAGGGATGTTATGCCGGGAAACCGATTCCGGCGGGCGCGTTTATCGTCGAGTATCAGGGGGAAATGATCCCGGCGGACATTGCCTATGCGCGTGAGGCGGATCCCACACGCCCCGGCATCTACACCTTCTGGATCGACGACGAGCGGGCCATTGACGCCTGCCACACGGGCAATATCGCCCGATTCATCAATCATTGCTGCACGCCCAATTGCGAGTATCGGGTGGAGGGCCACCGCATCACCATTCATGCCGCCCGGGACATCGCATGCGGGGAGGAGCTGACGATCGACTATGCCTACAGTCCCGAGGGCGAACCCGTGGAATGCCGGTGCAGTTCGGCGGCTTGCCGCGGTGTGATCAATGCCCAGGATCCAGAATGATCCTGCACCGGCGAGAATGGATGGCGCTGTGGGCGTCATCGGAAGTTCGCCAACGTGGACCCCTTGGTCTGAGTGAACACATCATGAAGAAATGTCTCTTCCTGAAAGACGCAGGAACATTGCCAAAGGAAAAGCGCGGAATTGGGTAGGGCAGCGGCGTCCCCGCCGCGCCGAAGGTGCATGGCGAAGGCCACAGGGAAAGCGCGGAAGCGCGATTCCGGGTGTTGACAAAACCGTCACGATGTGCGAACCTCTCCCCCGTGCGTTCGGGACGCCTCCGGGTTCGCGGAAAGAATTCTTCACCCGCATGTTTGGTTGATGAAACCAAGTTGCTGCCTGATTTTGCGAACCGCAGGCGGAAAATAGAGCAACTGGGTTTCGATCATGGGCTCATTCACCGGCACCGCCATTGACCGTCTGCGCCTGGAGGCCAAGCGCCTCCTGAAAGATATTCGGCGCGGCGACGCGGCGGCACTCCAACGATTCACGACATACTGGCCTGCATCAGGGCCATCAGGCGAGGTCTGGAATCTTTCCCGGACGCAACTCGTCATTGCGCGTGAACGCGGATACCGGAGTTGGGCACATCTCAAGACCTCGCTGCTCGGAAACGAGGAACGAGTCATGACAGAAAAGAAGAACGCAGCCGTAGTCGACTACCGTCGCGGATATTCCTGTAAGGATGTTGGAATCCTACTGGGCATCCCGGAAGAACAAGTCGGCCAACTGGCGAACGAAATCATGAAAAATCCGCCGCGGTTTCTGACTGCAGTGGACATCGACCGGGTGTGGTGCAAAGCGAAGCCGTGGCTTGTCACGCTGAGTCGAAGCGATAGACGCTTCGTAAGAGAACATCACCAAATGTTGCAAGACACCATCCTGAAAGCCGGGGGTATCCGTGTCTTCGATAGAATCCAGTGGCGTTTTGCAGCAAAACAGGAGGCAGAGGAAGCAGCACAAAAACAACCCGCCATAGACGGCTATACATGGGTCGCGCTGAGATACGGATATGAGACTCCTTGGGGAGAAGGGACGTCCATCCGCGTGGAAGACTGCGATCACGACGAGAGAATACTAGGAAGCTGGACAGGCTTCCCCGTCCCGAACTGAGTTTGGCTATCGAGTGGCTGTGGTTTGGTATGAAAATGAAATCCAACCACGCCAGTAAACCCGACTCCGGCAAGGCCGCCTGGCGGCCTTGCCGGAGCAGTTTGGATTTCACACAAACCGGCAAAGGATACGATGGTTGGGACATGTACTTGCGCGGCCCAAAGAACCTAGCTTGCTTGCAACTAGCCACCATTATATAATTTGCCGCACGTGGGATAAAACGCTATTCGTTCGTTGTGAAGAAGTGCCATGCATGCAGACAATCAAATCGTGATCTATCGAGACAAGGACGGCCGGACAGCAGTCGAGGTCAATCTGCGCCAGGAGTCGCTCTGGATCAGCCTCCAGCAGATGGCCAATTTGTTTGATCGCGACAAGTCCGTCATTTCCAGGCACATCGCTAATATATTCAATACAAACGAGTTAACCCGGGCGTCAACTGTTGCAAAAAAAGCAACAGTTCAATTGGAAGGCGGCCATCCAGTCGAACGCGCCATTGAATACTACAACCTCGACTTGATCCTCTCGGTTGGTTACCGGGTCAACTCCAAGCGCGGCACTCAGTTCCGCATCTGGGCTACGCAGGTGTTGCGGGACCATCTGCTCAAGGGGTACACGGTCAACGAGAAACGCCTCCGGGAACAGGTGGCTCGGTTGAAGGAGTTGCAGGAGACGGTGGACCTGCTGGGACGGGTGATTCAGGAACGTCAACTGACCGGCAACGAGACCGAGGGACTGCTTAAGGTCGTTACCGACTACTCGCTGGCGCTTTCGCTGCTGGATCAGTACGACCATCAGCAACTCGCGATCCGGGACACCACGGCGGGGACACCGTTCGAGTTGACCTACAATGCGACCAAGGCCGCCATCGCCAAAATGGGCGAACAAGCCGGCATGGGCGGACTATTCGGGCAGGAGAAGGACGAGTCGTTCAAAAGTTCCATCGGTGCGATTTATCAGACATTCGACGGGCATGAGCTGTATCCCAGCATCGAGGAAAAGGCGGCGCACCTTCTGTATTTCGTGATCAAGAACCACTCGTTTGTGGACGGCAACAAGCGCATCGCCGCGTTCCTGTTCGTCTGGTTTCTGGACGCCAACCGCATTCTCTACCGTAAGGACGGCACAAAGAGACTCGCGGATAATGCGCTGGTGGCTCTTACGCTGCTGATTGCAGAGAGCAAGCCGCGTGACAAGGATATTCTGGTCAAGGTGCTGGTCAATCTCATCAACCGGGGAAATGTGTAGGCAAGAAAACGGGGCAGCACTAACGGCCATCGCGCCCGTCGGCGGCCGCGCGCACGAATTCGCGGAAGAGCGGATGGGCATGCAGCGGGGTGGACTGGAATTCGGGGTGGAACTGGCAGGCCACAAACCACGGATGGCCCGGCAGCTCGATCAGCTCCACCAGCCTGCCGTCGGGCGAGAGGCCGCTCAGCCGCATTCCGGCCTGCTCGAACGCCTGGAGCCATCCTCGGGACGGGCCTGAATGGCGCTAAGTTAAGCGATGCTTCCGATCATAATCGTAATCCATTCTCCACCAGGAGATTAAGATCAAGATTAGGATTAGGATCACTAGCATCCCATAGGCTCAGCCCACGGACTCATAAAAATGCTGACCGGGTGGCCGAACGCCTGTAATCTACAGGCGCATGAAAAACAACACGTGTCGACGGCGCCGCCAAGCGCCCCG
>JBIJDW010000315.1:0-4040 GCA_044343885.1 Kiritimatiellia bacterium | reverse complement strand
GCCACCATCAGACACTTGCGGATCGCCTCGGCGCCCATCATCGCCTCGAAGGTCTCGCCGTATTTCTCCACCGCTTCGTGGTAGTCGGTCTCGGAGAGCAGTTGCAGGCGCTTCAGCGGCGTCTCGCCGGGATCGGTCACGAGATAGTCCTCGTAATAGAGCACCCGCTCGAGCGAGCTGGTGGAGAGGTCTAGGATCAGGCCGATGCGACTCGGGTTGCACTTGAAGAACCAGATGTGCGACACCGGCACGGCCAGCTCGATGTGGCCCATCCGCTGCCGGCGCACGCGCGAGACCGTCACCTCGACACCGCAGCGGTCGCACACCACGCCCTTGTGCTTAATCCGCTTGTATTTGCCGCAGGCGCACTCCCAGTCGCGGGTCGGACCGAAGATCCGCTCGCAAAACAGGCCGTCGCGCTCCGGGCGATACGTGCGATAATTGATGGTTTCCGGATTCCGCACCTCGCCGTGGCTCCACGAACGGATCGTTTCCGGCGACGCTAGGGTGATGCTCACCGCATCGTACTGCGCCGAATCAAACATCCCGAACAATTCTCTGGCTGCGTAAGCGTTCAACGTTTACCTCCCTCGTCTTGGTCGCGTTATCGCGTTAGATCAGATTCGCAGCGTGAGTGGTGGCGGCCATCGCCATCTCCTGCTGTGGCGCGCCTTCGCCGCCGAGGAGCTTCATATCGAGGCACAAGCCTCGCAGCTCGTGCATCAGCACCGAGAAGGACTCGGGCATGCCGGCGTCGAGACTGTTCTGGCCCTTGACAATCGCCTCGTAAATCCGGGTCCGCCCCGCCACGTCGTCGGATTTTACCGTGAGCAGCTCTTGCAGCGCGTAAGCCACGCCATACGCCTCCAGCGCCCACACTTCCATCTCGCCCATGCGCTGCCCGCCGTATTGGGCCTTGCCGCCCAGCGGCTGTTGCGTAACCAGCGAATAGGGGCCGGTTGCGCGAGCGTGAATTTTGTCGGTGACCAGATGGTGCAGCTTGAGCATATAAATGTCGCCCACCACCACGCGCTGGTCGAACGGTTCGCCCGTGCGGCCGTCGTACAACACCGACTTGCCGTCGGTGTTGATCCACGCCTGATCGCCCATCGTCTTTTCCTGCTCCTTGCGCGCCTTCTTCAACAGGGCGTCAATCTCGTGCTCCTTGACGCCATCAAACACCGGCGTCGCGGCATACAGCCCCAGAACGCGACAGGCGCAGCCTAGGTACGTCTCGAACAACTGGCCGATGTTCATGCGTGACGGTACGCCCAGCGGGTTGAGCACGATGTCAACCGGCGTGCCGTCGGGCAGGAAGGGCATGTCGCAATCGGGAACAATCTTGGCCACCACGCCCTTGTTGCCATGGCGTCCGGCCAGCTTGTCGCCCACCGACAGGTTCTTCTTCTCGGCGATGAAGACGCGCACCTGCTTGATGACGCCGCCCTCCACGATGCCGTCCATCTCCGCGCCGAAATCGTCGTCGCTCTGCGCGTTGATTTCGGCAAACTTCGGCCGATATTCCTCGATGATCTCGGAGATCTTCTGCTGCACCGGGCTGCATTCGATCTGGATGTGGCTGTAGGATTTGGCCAGACGGTTGAGCAGCGTCTTGGTGATCTTCCGGTTGCAGGGGATGATGATGTCGCCGGTGTTGATGTCAATCACGTCGAGCGGAATTTTCTCGCCCAACAGGATGTTGCTCAGCGCCGTCGTGAGATTGTCTTCCACCTGCTGCAGCTTGTGCTTGCGCTCCACCTCGATGTCGCGCAAGTCCTTGCGGGACTCCCCTTCCGGCTCCTGCCCGGCGGATGCCGCGCCGCGCCGGGGCACTTCCGCCGCGGCGGTGATGCGCACATCCATGACAATCCCGTAGGTGCCGCTCGGCACCGTCAGCGAGGTGTCGCGGACATCCGCGGCCTTTTCGCCAAAGATCGCGCGCAGCAGCCGTTCCTCGGGGGCCAGCTCGGTCTCGCTCTTGGGCGTGATCTTGCCCACGAGAATGTCGCCCGGCCGCACCTCTGCGCCGATCCGTACCACCCCGTCGTGGCCCAGGTTTTTAAGCGCCTCCTCGCCGACGTTCGGAATGTCGCGGGTGATTTCTTCCGGGCCGAGCTTGGTATCGCGCGCGCCGACCTCGAAGTCCTGGATGTGAACCGAGGTGAACACGTCGTCGCGCACGATGCGCTCGCTCAGCAGAATCGCGTCCTCGAAGTTGTAGCCGCTCCACGGCATAAACGCCACGCGCAGGTTCTTACCGAGCGCCAGTTCGCCGTCCTGGGTCGCCGGTCCGTCGGCCAGCACATCGCCGCGCTTTACCTTCTGCCCAACCTTGATGATCGGCTTCTGATTGAAGCAGGTGCCCGCGTTCGAGCGGCGGAATTTCTGCAACACCGCGCGCTGCACGCCCTTGACGGCCTTCTGCCGGCTGGCCGGCAGCTTGCCGTCTTCGGTGATCACAATCTCGTTGGCCGAAACATAGGCGACCACGCCCGCCTGCTCGGCCACGATCGTGACGCGCGAGTCGGTGGCTGCGCGCATCTCCAGACCCGTTGCCACATAGGGCCGCTCGGTCCGCAGCAGGGGCACCGCCTGACGCATCATGTTCGCGCCCATCAGCGCGCGGTTGGCGTCGTCGTGCTCCAGGAAGGGAATCAGGCCTGCGGCGATGGAGATCACCTGCATCGGCGAAACGTCCATGTACTGGACCTTTGCCGGCGCCACCTCGAAGAAGTCGGCCATGTAGCGGACGTTGACCTTGGTCTCGGTGAGCCGCCCATCGGCATCCAGCACGCTGTTGGCCTGCGCGATGACGAAATTCTCCTCCTTGTCGGCCGAGAGGTAATGGACCTCGTCGGTCACACGGCCATCCCGCACCACCCGGTAGGGGCTTTCAATAAAGCCGAAATCATTGATCTGCGCGTAGATGCCCAGCGATGAAATAAGCCCGATGTTGGGGCCTTCAGGGGTTTCGATCGGGCAGATGCGGCCATAGTGGGAGCTGTGCACGTCACGCACTTCGAAGCCGGCGCGTTCGCGACTCAGGCCACCCGGGCCCAACGCCGACAACCGGCGCTTGTGAGCCAGTCCGCTCAACGGATTGGTCATGTCCATAAACTGGCTGAGCTGACTGCGGCCAAAAAAGTCCTGTACCACGGCCGAGAGAGACTTGCTGTTGACCAGGCGGGCTGGCGCAAGCACGCCCGTCGCCGGATCGAATAGCGTCATCCGTTCGCGGATCAGCCGCTCGGTGCGGGCCAAGCCCACGCGGCACTGGTTCTCCAGCAACTCACCAGCCGTGCGGATGCGCCGGTTGCCGAGATGGTCAATGTCGTCGACCGTCTGTCGCTCCATGTGGATGTCGAGCAGGAGGCGGATCGCCTCGATCACATCCATGCCCGTCTCCTCCAGGATACGCAAATCGGCGGGGATCTTTTCGGTCAGATTGAGCTTCTGGTTGATCTTGTGGCGTCCGACATGCCCGAGGTCATAGCGGCGCGGATCAAAGAAAAGACGCTTGATCAACTGCTTCGCGTTAGACGCCGTGGCCGGGTCGCCGGGGCGGAGGCGCTTATAGATGTCTTTCAGCGCATCTTCCTCGGTATGGGTCTGATCGACCTGGAGCGTCTTGATGAACGTCCCCTCGTCCCAGGAGATATCCACCACATCAACGGAGGCGAAAGACGCCGCCGCCATCTGCACCAGAACCGCATCGGTCACCGGATCGTAGCGGCGGGCCAGAACCGCCTGCGAATCCATGTCGATGACGTCGTCCTTGAAACAATACTTGGTGAGCGTGTCGGAACCGGCCGCCTTCTTGACGTCCAACTTCTTGAAGGTGTAGAACAGTTTGAGCAGTTGCTCATCCGTCCCGTAGCCGAGGGCGCGGAGAAAGGTGGTCGTGTGGAACTTGCGACGGCGGCGACGGCGGTCGAGGTAGACCCACATCACCTCATTGGTATCAAACTGGATCTCGATCCACGACCCGCGATCGGGAATCAGCCGCACAGAATAGAGGGTCTGGCCGTTCGGATGAGCCG
>JBIJDW010000049.1:0-12558 GCA_044343885.1 Kiritimatiellia bacterium | reverse complement strand
AGATTGCCGGTTGCTCCCGTTGTCTGGAAACGCTATAATAACGCCATGATAATCGTTCTAAAAACGCATGCAACCGACGCCGACATCCAGTCGGTCAGTGAACTCGTCCGCACGCTGCGCTACCAGCCGCGGGTCATCCGCGGCGTCGAGCGCACGGTCGTCGCCTGCATCGGCGACGAACTCAGCAACCGCTCGCTCGAGGTGCTCGGCAACCTGCCGATCGTCGAATCGGTGATGCCCGTCCAGCAGCGTTACAAGCTCGTCTCGCGCGAATACCACCCCGACGACACCGTCATCACCGTCAACGGCACGCCGATCGGCGGCGGCGCCATCGCGATCATCGCCGGCCCCTGCGCGATCGAGACCGCCGACCAGTTTCGGTCCGCCGTGCGCGATCTGAAGGCGGCCGGGGTCACGATCATCCGCGCCATGGCCTTCAAGCCGCGGACATCGCCCTACGACTTCCAGGGCCTCAAAGCCGACGCCATATCGATCATGCGCGACGTGAAGGCGGAGTTCGGCGTCTCCATGGTGACCGAGATCCTCGGCCCCGCCCAGGTGGAGATGGTTCATGACACCGCCGACGTGCTGCAGATCGGTGCGCGCAATGCGCAGAATTACGATCTGCTTGAATCGGTCGCCCAGGCGAACAAGCCGGTGCTGCTCAAGCGCGGCATGGCCTCGACCGTCGAGGAGTGGCTCGCCGCCGCCGAATATCTTCTGGTCAACGGCTGCTCCAATGTGATGCTGTGCGAACGCGGCCTCCGCTCGTTCGACAAGTCGGTGCGCAACCTCCTCGACCTCGGTGGCGTCGCCGTGGCCAAACAGGAGACCCACCTGCCGGTTCTGGTCGACCCCAGCCACGCTGCGGGCAAACGTTCGCTGGTGCTGCCCCTCGCCAAAGCCGCGCTCGGCGCGGGCGCCGATGGCCTGGTCATCGAAGCCCATCCCAATCCCAACGAGGCCTACAGCGACGCGGCTCAGCAACTGCCCAGCGCCACGTTCAAGCAAACCCTCGACGAACTCGCCACCTGGATCGCCCTCGCCCGCGCCAGCCGGTGAAGAGAACGCGGCAAGCGCCTCTCACTTTTTCTGCCGATAGGCCTGCAGCTTCTGACAAATGAGATAGCCGATACCGCCGCCTATGGCCAAGAGTCCGATGGCGAGCAGCGGACGGTAAAGAATCCATGCGACGGCAACCGTGGCCGCAGAGAGGACCAGCGCCACGAGAAAGGCGATGACTCCCGTTCCGATTCCAACGATAGCCCCCAGAATGGGCAGGACATCGGCCAGCACGGATAACGGTTTCAGTACCAAGCTCAGCCCAATAAACATGAGGAAAAAGCCCACGATGCGCAGTATTATCGTCAACACCTGATTGCTCGCTTGCGCGGCTTGCAACATGTCGGCAGGTGAAACGGTCCCGTTCTGCAGCAGATCGATGGGGCGGCCATTCTTGGTGATAAAGGGAGCAAAACTAGCGCCCGTTTGTTGGGCGATCAGGCTTATCTCGGCCGGCTGGGTGACGTGGAAGGTCACACGCAGATCCCCAATCTGGGGCGCGGCGGAATCCTTACCCAAATAGAATCCCGTAGGTTCGACTTTGGCCGGCCCGCTGAGATTCGGCGGAATGGGCGTCGCTGGTGCGATCGAGAGCGTCGCGGCGGTGCCGCTGCGCGCCACTTGCGAACGGTTGAGCGTGAAGCCACCCAGTACGACCGGGTCGGCCATCCACTCCTCTGATGAATAAGGGAAAGCCCCGGGGTTCTGATGATCCGCGGACTGCTTGAATCCGGCGGAATTGATGGTCACGTTGGACCATTCTTTGCTGTACGTATAGGTCGTGGTGGTGTCCGTGCCGCCACCCAGTTTCTTCTCGGTCTTGTTCTCGGACGATTCTTTCCACTGATACATCTCCACCCGGCGTGACAGTTTCAAGGCTTTCGCCGAAACCTGAAACACCGGGTCGGCCAGCGTCGCTTCGGTGGTGGCTTTGCCGGCGACATGCACCAACTTGCCCTCGTTGACCGGTTCGACCCGCTCGGCCGAGACCGTGATGACTTTTCGGCCACCCTCCTGCAGTGCCTGGCTGGTCTTGACGGCTCGCCCCTCATTCCAGAACAACACGATGAACGAAATGCCGAAAAGGATCACTCCAAACACGATTCCCTTGATCGCGGCGGCAATCCGACTAAACCATGATTGACTGCTTACTTCTGTGAAGTTGTTCGTGGCCATTGCATCTGCTCCTGTTAACGTGCCCTTCATTGTCTGCGCAGCGACCTGCCGCACCCCAAACAAATGCAATAAGTATTACACGTTCCGGCGAACGTGTCTAGCGTGCTCCAGCAGAAATGCGCTTCCGGGTTTGTGGAAGATTTTTCATTGAAGGGGGCGCGAGGCCATGCTCAAGCCTCCGAACTGGAAGAGCCGACAAAGTCTGCGACGAAGCGTAGACGACAAAGTCTGCGACGAAGTGTGGAATGAAGTGTGGGAGCTAGATGTCATACCTAGCCGCCTTTAAGAGTTGCCTGAGCATTCCGCAAACCGCTGGGGCAGGTCGTCCAGCAGCGTTTTGCGCATGGACGCGAACGGCATGCCTTTCTGATAGACTTTCAGTCTCTCGTGGCCAAAGTGCTCTGCCCTGCTCCTATCCATGCCACGCTACACTTCGTCGCTTTCTTCGTCCCACGCGTTGTCGTCTACGCTTCGTCGCAAGACTTTGTCGAGACTGCTCTCGGCCACCCCTATCTCAACACAAAAGGGGCTTTCATGCGCACGCTATACCCGATACCCGGCTTCTCAACCCATCCCGATCACATCCGGACCCATACAATTTTCCCCCACAAACCCGGAAGCGACACAATTAAAAACGACTTTGAGCGAATGTTCGTTCCGCCGTCCGTGTATTCACGGGTGAGGCGGACGAAACATTCGCTGATTTTTTGCGGCTTTTGCGAAACGTGTTCTTTCCCGACCCCGATGACCCCATCGCCTCATCATGAGAATGGCTGCGCGGCAAAACCGCGCTTGCCGTCGGCGCCGATTTGCGCCACAATGGCGGCATCTCGTAACCATCCTGACTGTGGGAGACCGACATGTCCGACCCGGACCTTGTGATTGACGCGCGCGACTTGGACAAAAGTTACCACCTGCCGCATAAGACCGTCACCGTGCTCACGGGGGCGTCTTTGACCTTGTCCGCCGGCGAGCGGGTGGCTGTCGTCGGCCGCAGCGGCGTCGGCAAAAGCACGTTGCTGCACGTCCTGGGGGCTCTGGACCGTCCCGAGGCGGGCGAGGTGCGCATCAACGGGCGTTCGATCTATGCGCTGGGCGAACGTGACCGGGCGATGCTGCGCGCCCGCGAGATCGGCTTCGTCTTCCAATCCTACCATCTGCTCCCCGAGATGGATATCGCCGAGAACGTGATGCTCCCGGCCTGGGCGGGCGGCAGCCAGCAGAGCCGCACAGCGATCCGGCGGCGGGCGATCGAGATGCTCGAGCGCGTGGGACTGGCGGACCGCGCCACGCACACCCCGCTCGAACTCTCGGGTGGCGAACAGCAGCGGGCCGCGCTGGCCCGCGCCCTGATGAATGCGCCGCCCTTGCTGCTGGCCGATGAGCCGACCGGCAATCTGGATCGCAGCACCGGTGCCCAGATCCTCGACCTTCTCTTCGGCATCGCCCGTCAGACCGGCCACGCGCTCGTGCTTGTCACCCACTCGCCCGAAGTCGCCGCGCTCTGCGACCGGACGCTGACGCTCGAAAACGGACGGCTGATATGAGGAACACCCCGCAGGGAGCGTGATGGGATAGTGTTCAGTGTTCAGGTTTTTCCGGTGATTGATAAAATTATATCGATGCGGGTCGTCAGCTTGTGTCTGTGGACGCTGCTGGCGGCCGTGACGACGGGGTTCGGCCAGGAAGAGGCCGCGCGTCCGTCGCTGCGCGCCTATTCCGCACAACGGATGGATCGCGAGATGGTCCGCGTGCCCGGAGGGGACCTGATCTTCGGCATGACCGCGGCGGAGAAGCAAGCCGCTGCCACCGCCGCCGGGGTGCATCCCGATCGCCTGAAGTTTCACTCGGACCGAAAAATCCTGAAAGTAAAAGACTTCTGGATCGACACCTATCCGGTCACACGCGGTCAGTTCGCCCGCTTCATGAAGGAGGCCAACTATCAGGTGTTGCGAAACGGCTGGGTGGTCGGCTGGCGCGAATGGACCCGGTCCTGGCCGCCGGACCAACCCGGCACGGAAGCGCTGCCCATGATCGGCGTCAATGCCGCCGATGCCGAAGCCTATGCCCGCTGGGCGGGCAAACGCCTGCCCACCGAAGCCGAATGGGAACTGGCGGCGCGCGGAACCGATGGGCGACCCTACCCCTGGGGCAATGATCCGTCGACCAACGCCTGCTATGAAGGGCACGGCAACCTTTCGTTCGCAACCCTTTTCCCGGTCGGCTCCTGGCCTGCGGGTGCCAGTCCATGCGGCGCGATGGATATGGTGGGGCTGGTCTGCCAGTATGTGCGTACGATCGAAGGCCGCGAGAGTCATATTCTGGCCGGTTCGAGTGTCTTCCACACCCAACCCTATTCGCGCCTGGTGACCGCCCGTTTCGGTTGGGTGCCGGACATGCGCAATTATGTTTCGGGCTTCCGCTGCGCGTCCGACACCCCCCCGCCCGGCAATGGCGCGGGAGAGGCGTACCGGGCGGATCCGCCCGTGCTCCCCGCAAAACTCGCCATTCGCAATGATCTGTATCTGAAAGAGCCGATCACGCTGCGCGGACTCGAGACAACCACGCTCGAGGTGCGCGTCCCCTGGTTCCCGGAGAGCGTCTGGACGCTGGACGTTCCGGAGACGACCTACGGCCCCTTCATCGGCGCGAACATGTGGTTTCCGGGAGACCCCCAGACGACGGTGAATTGGGTCGTCGCGCCCGACGGTCAGCGCGCGTCTTATGTGCGCGAGCAGGGGGAGCAACGCATCGCCTGCACAGCGTGGGTGGAGAACGGGCACACCGTCCGATTCCGGATGGACACTAGCAACATCGAGGGTGACGGCGGGATGATCCGCCATGTCTGCATGAAAACGATCAGCCCGTTCTTTTCGAGCCAGGAGCAAATGTCCCAGGGCATCATCCTCAACGGCGCGTTTGTCCGGGTGGCCGATGGGCCTCAGGGATTTCGCCCGGGGGACAGCCGCTACCTGGAGGAGGGTGATCGGGATCTTCAGACGTTCTTCTGGTCGGTGCCGGGCCGCCTGCCTGCCGTCAATCATGCCGTTCTACGGTCTTACGACGGCACGGCGTTTGTCGCGCGTGTCGGTCCGGGCCCCTGCCGGGTCTGGGGCAACAGCTCCATCCCCTGCACCCATCTGGTGGCGGTCGGGCGTCCGCAGTATAATGAGGGGCAGGTGGTCTTCTTTATCGGAAAGGCGGAGGAACTTGAACGGATCATCAAACAGTAGGAAGGATTGGATTGGCGGGCTCATGACTGCGGATGAGGCCGGCTATCTGCGTGATGAGTCGCGGCGGACCGGCCGCGCGGAGCGCATCGTGTTTGCGGCCGACGAGGGCGATGTCCGGCGCGCCTTGGACGAGGCGCGCGCCAACGACTGGCCGGTCACGATGCAGGGCGCGCGCACGGGAATATCCGCTGGGGCGGTCCCGGAGGGCGGACTGATCCTCAACCTGAGCCACATGAAGCACATCGGCGCGGTGGCGGATCGTCGGATCACCGTCCAGCCCGGCGCCCTTCTTTCCGAGATCAATGCGGAGGTCGCGCCGCAGGGCCTGTTCTTTCCCCCGGACCCCACCGAGACGTCGGCATCCATCGGTGGGATGATCGCCTGCAATGCCTCCGGCGCGCTCAGCTACCACTATGGGCCGACCCGCCGCTGGATTCGCTCGGCGCGGGTGATGCTGGCCGGTGGCGAGACGCTCACCCTGCGGCGCGGCGAACAGCGGGCACAGGGCAACCGGTTCGCGTTGAAGACCGATTCCGGAAGCGTGATCGAGGGGACCTTGCCCGCACTGAAGATGCCGTTGGTAAAGCATGCTGCGGGGTACTATGTCCAATCGGACATGGATCTGCTGGATCTGTTCATCGGAATGGAAGGAACCTTGGGGGTCATCACCGAGGCCGAACTCGACCTGCTTCCGATCCCGCTGGTCCGACAGGCCCTGACCGCATTCTTCCCAACCGAGGCGGGCGCGCTGGCGTTTGTCCGTTTTCTGCGCGACGACGGGGAATGCGCCCTGCTGATGGCGCCGGTCGCCATCGAGTTTTTTGACGCCGACGCCCTGGCTCTGCTCCGCCGGGCTCAAAAAGAGACCCCTGCCTTTTCCCATCTGCCCACGCTGCCTGCTTCCTGTGCGGCCGCAATCTATGTCGAATTGCACGGCGGGGACGCGGCGGCGCTGGACCCCACGGTTCTGGTGATCGCCGGAGCGCTGCCGTCCTTCGGTGCGAGCGACAACACCTGCTGGTTTGCCGAACAGCCCCCGGTCCTTGATCGCCTAAAAACCTTTCGCCACGCCACGCCGGAGGTGGTCAATCTGTTGATTGACGAGCGGCGGAAGACCTGCCCGGACCTGACCAAGCTCGGAACCGACATGGCGGTGCCGGATGCGGCGCTGGAGAGCATCCTAGCCCGTTACCATGGCGACCTCTCCGCCGCCGGGCTGGAGTCGGTGATCTTTGGCCATATCGGCGACAACCACGTTCACGTCAACATCCTCCCGCGTACACAGGCCGAGTATGACCGGGGCAAGGCGCTGTATCGGGAATGGGCCGGCATCGTCACGGCGCTGGGCGGTTCGGTCTCGGCCGAACACGGCATCGGCAAGATCAAGGTGGCGCTGCTCGAAGTTCAGTACGGCGCGGCAGGCATTGACGAGATGAGAAAACTGAAACGGCTGTTCGACCCCGACGCGCGGCTGAACCGCGGCAATTTGTTTACACGCTGAGTCTGCACGAGCAGACAAAATCATCAAAAAGAAAGAAGGTCATACATGAAGGCCATGAAGCTCACGGGCATTAATCGCATTGAAAGCATGGAGACTCCAACCCCCAAGATCGTCCAGCCGGACGATGTTCTGATCCGCATGAAGGTGGTCGGCGTGTGCGGTTCCGATGTCCATTATTTCCAGAACGGGCAGATCGGCAGCCAGGTGGTCACCTATCCGTTCACGGTCGGCCATGAGGGAGCGGGCGTCGTGGAGGCGGTCGGCCCGGGCGTCACGCGGGTCCGGGTCGGCGACCGGATCGCCGTCGAGCCGGCGATGTCGTGCGGGGCCTGCGACCAATGTCTGGCGGGACGGCCGCACACCTGCCGCAAACTCCGCTTCCTCGGCTGCCCCAAACAGGCCGAGGGGTGCCTGAGCGAATTCATCGTCATGCCCGAGGCGTGCTGCTTCACCATCACGGATGGCACCACGTTTGACGAAGCCGCCATCTCCGAACCGCTGGCCATCGGCGTCTATGCGGTCAAGATGTCCATCCCCATGCGCGGGGCCGCGATCGGCATTCTGGGCGCTGGCCCGGTCGGACTGAGCGTGCTGCTGCCCGCGAAGGCACAGGGGGCGCGGAAGATCTACGTCACCGACAAGATCGACCTACGTCTGGACCTAGCCAAGAAGGCAGGCGCCGCGTGGGGCGGAAATCCCGACCGAGGGAATGTCGTTGCCGAGATTCAGAAGCTGGAGCCGGGCGGGCTGGACGTGGTCTTTGAATGCTGCGGCCAGCAGGAAGCCCTGGATCAGGCCCTCGAAATCCTCAAGCCCGGCGGAAAGCTGATGCTGATCGGCATCCCTCCGACCTCCGAACGGGTCTCATTCAAGATCGACAAGCTGCGACACAAAGAAATCTGCATCCAGAACGTCCGCCGTCAGAACCATTGCGTCCGGCCCGCGCTCGACATGATCGCCCGCAAGGACTTTGACGTGCGGGTCATGGCCACGCACCGCTTTGCGCTGGCCGACGCCCAAGCGGCCTTCGAACTCGTCGCCGGCTATCGGGACGGCGTCGTGAAGGCGATGATCGACATCGGATAATGCCCCATGACCACAGCCGATAACAGCGAACGGGCCGTAACGATCGGACTGGCCGGGATCGGCGGCTATGGCGAATTCTACGCGCGAGCGCTGCTGGAAGGCGCAACGCGGCATCGCGCGTGTTTTGCGGCGGCGGTTGATCCGGCGCCGGAACGGAGCTCGCTCCGCAGCGCGATCGAGGCGGCTGGCGTCCCCATCTATCGCAGCCTCGATGAGCTGTATGCGCGACTGACGCCGGATCTGCTGGTGCTGGCCACACCCATCCCGCTCCATGCACCGCAGGCGTGTCTCGCACTGGCCAGAGGGTCGAACGTCCTGTGCGAGAAACCGGTTGCCGCCACCGTGCCGGAGGCGCTGGCCATGCGCGAGGCCGAACAGCGTTCCGGCGGCCGTTTTCTCGCCGTTGGATTCCAGTGGTCGTTCTCCGAGGCGGTTCAGGCTTTGAAGGCGGACATCCGCGCCGGGGCGCTCGGCAGGCCGTTGCGGCTGAAGACGATGGTGCAATGGCCGCGCGCCTCCGCCTATTACGCGCGGAATCGCTGGGCCGGGAGGATTCGGGACGACAGCGGCGCGTGGGTTTTGGACAGTCCGGTGAGCAACGCCACCGCCCATTATCTGCACAACATGTTCTATCTGCTCGGCAGCGAAACCCATCTGAGCGCGGCGATCCAATCCGTCGCGTCGGAATGTTACCGGGCCAATCCCATCGAGAACTTCGACACGGCCGCCGTGCGGATGGTCACCGCGACCGGCGTCGAGATCCTGTTTCTGACGACCCATGCCTGTCCGGACGGACTAGGCCCCGTCTCGGTCTTTGAATTCGAAAACGCCGTGGTGACCTATTCCCATAATCGGGACGAGACCTTCGAAGCCCGCTTCTCGGATGGCCGGATCATGAACTACGGCAACCCGAACGCGCAGCCGGACCGCAAACTCTGGCTCTGCGCCGACGCCGCCCGCGACGGGAAGCCGATACCTTGCGGCGTCGATGCCGCGTTGCCGCACCTGCTCTGCGTCCAGGCGGTGCAAGAGGCGGCAGAGGGAATCATTGACGTCCCCGCATCGGCCATCCGGCTGCGGGATGACGGGGACGCCGGAACGCTACGCTGGATCGACGGCATCGGGGAGGTCTTTGCACAGTGCTACGAACGCTACGCACTTCCCCGCGAACTGGGCGATGTCCCGTGGGGAAGGGCGCATGGCAGTTCTGATGAGGTCGTTGATTCGTAATCATAATCGTAATCGTAATCTTGCTTTGACCATGCGTCCCTTTCCATCCATTTGATTGTGCTGTTCGCTTGCTTTTGGCGCCTTCAGCGTCGCAGCCGGATCCACCGGCGGCACAGGCGGTGCGGGTGGCGTGGCAGGTGGCGGCGTGGCAGGCGGTGTCGCGGGCGGCGCCGACGGTGTCACCGGCGGCGGTGCGGGTGGTGTCGCAGGCGGCGTCACCGGGTCAGTTGTCACAGGGTCGCTCATAACTCTTTCCTTTCATCAGGTCGGTTTGTTTGGGCCAACATGCCCCTCTATATATCTACTGTTTTGTTGCCAAGTTGACGATCCAAACGCGCCTCCGGGTACCGTTTTGCGCGGTCCGCGCCCCCCTTTTCAGCTTTTCTCTCTTTCTCCCTCTCTCGTGCGGCCACTGCGTGGGTGCACGCACCGCCGCATTTGGTTTGATCCATAGCAATGATCCATATTATCTTTGCCATAGATCATGCTACCGTGGTATCTTATTGATTATCAACGAAGTTGTTGATCCTTAGCAGGTGTGAACGCGGGTTCTCTCCCTGCTAATTTTGATCCTAAATCAGAGGTTGGCAATAGGGAGACAGGATCATGAGACATCTCGTGGCCTGGATAGCGATCACGACAGCGATGGCGGTGAGCGGAAGTGCTTTGGGGGCATCGGAAGGCACCAACAGCCCTCAGGAACAACTCCGGCTGGAGGTTCGCCTGGCCGACGGCTCGCTCGTCATCGGAACCCCCGGCATCCCTGCGGCACCGCTACGAACGCCGTATGCCAGGATGGATATCCCGTTCAATCAAGTACGGACCATCGTGGCGGCCGCCGATCAAGAGGCGGCAACTATGAGTCTGCAAAACGGTGACCGATTAAGGGGTGTGATTTCCTGCGTGTCGCTCCCACTCGTAACACTCTTCGGCCCCGTGAGCATCGCAATTGAGCACGTTCGGCAGATTGACGTCATATCAGGGACGACCGCATTGCAGGGCGACTTGGTCGTGCGGGGAATGCCCCGGTTTTTGCGTGGATCAAAGATGGGTTGGGGAGACGGCCCTGTGGACGGATCGATGCCGACGATCCATGACATTCTGGATGTGCAGTGGACTTTTCCTAAAGACACGCGGGCGGTGCGGAAAGGTGACGGGGCAATTTACACCAACGAACTCCCCACCGGCTGGTGGCTGACCGACAAGGATGCCTACTTCGCGATCATAGAGTCCCGCGCCTCAGGCAAATCGTACCGCGTCGGCATGTCGGTCCGTTCCGATGACACGGTGGAGATAGACGGCACGCGGTACTGGGTTGTGGACATTCGGCCGTTCAGCCGGACAGTCCTGCTCAAGAACACGGTTTCCGGAGAACTCGTCCTGCTGGGTCCGCGCGGCCGCCAGTCCGATGGCGCGCCGCTCAAGTCATATGAGCCCCTGGATTCCGCGCCGCGTTCGGTCGCCTGGGGTGAGCCGGTGAACGGACTCCGGCTCGGCCTTCAAGCGAGCCACACGACTGAGAATGACCGACGGCTCACCGCCACCCTCTATGTAGGCAACGAGAGCGGCCAGGCGTGCCTACTGCCGCCGGTTGGCTTCTGGGTCTGGGAGGATGGCTCGTACCGCCCCTACCGGATCGCGGGATGCACGGCGGACGGCCGGGAGGATCCGTCCTTCAGGACGGACGGTCTGGATCGGGATCAGATGGCGAACGCGCCTGTGGTCCAACTCATGCCGGGCCATGTGATCGCATTCTCGGATACGTTGTGGATAGAAGAGGGGAAGGAACCGTCCGCCTTCAGAGCCGTGTTGGACACCGCCAACTATTGGAAGAATGCCCCAGCGGCCCAAAGCGGCATCGCCCGACCCTGGATTGGCCGTTGCAGTAGTGGAACACAACCGCTGCCGACGGCGGGTCGCTCACAACACTGAATAGGAGTCCGACCGGACGATTCGGACATGCCGCACTTGCGGAGAATTCATTATACGGGCTCTGTGCGCAAGAGCAACATAGGGAGCCAACACAGTGCTGGTGGATAGCTCGCGGAACTCGCATCCACAGCACCCACGTCACCCCTCTCCCCCCCTCAGCCCGTCGATCTCCCTCACCACCCGGCCCATTCCGGCCGTCACCCCCGCATCGAAGGGCCGCTCTTCGACCCCGCGCAGCGCGGCGGTCACCGCCAGCAGCGCGAGCGCGTCGTAGAACCTGCCGCCGGTCTGAGGCTCTCGGGGACAGTGAATCTGTGTCTCGTCTCGACAACGTCTTGCGACGAAGCGTAGACGACAACGCGTGGGACGAAGAAAGCGACGAAGTGTGGCGTGACATAGGCTCTCGGGGACAGTGAATCTGTGTCTATCGTCCTCGTCGTCGTCCTCGTCCTCGATTTCACCAAATGGAGTCCGATTACCGTGCATCCTCATTTCCTTCCTCCGCTTATTCCTCTTATCTCTTCGTACACTTCGTGGTGACTTCAACTGCCGGATCTAGGATGATCCGACGCAAAGGTCGTCCCTTCAACCCGGCCACCCCCGCTGTTGAGCGTTGAGTGTTGGTTGTTGGGCGTTCATTTTTTCAGCATTTCAGCTTTTCAGCTTTTCTCTTCCACTCCCGCTACGGCGTGGGCTGGGATACAAGTATTTTTTCCAGACCCGACCCTGAAAGCCGCCGGCCACACCCGCCTCGGCCAAGCGCCTCGAGGCGCAGTGGCAACGGGTGCTCGCGACGTAAGCGATCCGCCGCTGTTGGGGTGTTCTTGACGTGGATCTGCGCTTCTGCCATGCTTCTCGGCATGACATTGCGGCATCAGGCAATTGCGATCCTATTCTGGGACTGTGCGTGGCCGGGACACCGGACCCGTTCTCAAGCGATTGCCGAGCAGTAAACGGGAGGATGTTTTATGAATCTTGCGAATTTGAATGATCCGTGTGCAAACACCCGGCTGGCGGCGATCCGCGAGCTGGGCGAGTCGGTGAAAGCCGGAGTGAAGCAAACCCATGAAGTGAATAATCATGTGCACACCATCTATTCCTTCAGTCCGTACTCGCCGTGCATGGCCGTTGTCAAGGCCGCGCAGGCCGGTTTACAAACGGTTGGCATCATGGATCATGATTCTGTCTCCGGTTGCGAAGAAATGCTGGATGCCTGCAAGGCCGTGAACATGGCTTCAACGGCCGGTTGTGAAATCCGCGTGAACATGGACGGCACGCGGGTAGAAGGGCGCAAGACCAATAACCCGGATGAGCCGAACGTCAGCTACATCGCTTTCC
>JBIJDW010000314.1:0-4058 GCA_044343885.1 Kiritimatiellia bacterium | reverse complement strand
CCTGCCGATCAGGTACTCGTCGAGGCTCATCGTGTCGAGCAGCGCCTCCTCGGCGGGCGATGGAAATCCCGCCGCCACGCCGCCCAGCAGCCGCAGCGCGCAGGCCTCACGGCGCGGCGGAGCCGCCAGCCTGCCCGTCGCCGTACGGGTCAACGCGCCTGCGTTCACGAACGCCTTCGCCAGAACGGAGGCCGTGTTCGTGGATCGCACGTTGAACAGCGCGCACAGCTCGGTCAGCGTCGGCGCGCGTCCGTTGCGACGGACGTAGTCCTTGAGAATCGGGAGGCGCTCAGACAGTTTGGATCGAGGTGACATGCGGGAAGTATAGAACGTTTGTTCTAGGCTCTGCAACACAAATCGGCTATCCTATGCGCCATGGACCCCCGGTATCAGGATTGCACCGTGCTGCATGTGGACGCCGACGGCTTTTTCGCCGCCGTCGAGCAGGCGCTCAATCCGGCCCTGCGCGGTCGCCCGGTTGTGACCGGGGCCGAGCGCGGCATCATCGCAGCCGCCAGCTACGAGGCCAAGGCGCGCGGGATCACGCGCGGCATCCAGCTTCACGAAGCTCGGCGCCTCTGTCCGGATCTGGTGGTGCTCCCTTCGGACTACGAGGCGTACAGCCTCTACTCCCAGCGGGTCTTCAGCATCCTGCGCCGCTTCACCCCGCTGGTGGAGGAGTACTCGATCGACGAGGCCTTCGCCAGTCTGGACGGATGCAGCGGCGTGCTGGGCGCACCGCTGGAGTCGGTGGCGGAACAGCTCCGCCGAGCCGTCTCCGCCGAGCTGGGCCTCACGGTCTCGGTCGGCATCAGCCTCACCAAGACGCTGGCCAAGCTCGGCTCGAAATTCCGCAAGCCCGACGGCCAGACCATCCTCCGTCGCGAACACGTCCCGATCCTGCTCGCCCGCACCCCGGTCGGCAAGGTCTGGGGGATCGGCCCCGCCAGCGCGGCCAAGCTCCAGGCGCTGGGAATCGCAACTGCGGCCGACTTCGTCCGCATGGACGAAACCGCCGTCCTGCGCCTCCTGCACAAGCCCGGCCATGAGACTTGGCGCGAACTGCGGGGCCGGCGCGTCTTCCCGATCGACACGGAGGCCAAACGCCGCTACGCGAGCATGATGAAGGGGCACACCTTCTCCCCGCCCAGCGATGATCCGAGGCTGGTCTTCGCCGAAGCGGTGCGCAACCTGACCGCCGCCCTGGCCAAACTGCGCCGCCACGGCCATCTGGCGCGCGAGGCCGGCCTCTGCCTGCGCCTCAAGGACTACGCCGCACAGGCCGCCTCGGCGCCGCTCCCCTGCCCGACGTCACACGATTGCGAGGTCGCGCCGATTCTGCGGACGCTCTTCGACGGGCTGTTCACGCCGGGGCAGACGTATCGCTCCACCGGAGTCTGGCTCGGCGGTTTGGAGGACGGGCGCAACCGCCAGCCCGACCTGTTCGAGGAGACGCCGGCGCGCCACGCCTGCGGAAGGCTGGACGCCGCCGTCGACCGCCTCAACCGGCGCTACGGCCAGAATGCGGTCGCCCCGGCGGCGCTGTTGCACGGGAAACTCAAGCCCTGGCACCCGCGTGACGCCGCTCCGGCGCGCTACGACGCGCGTATGGAAGGCGAAAGCCAACGACACCTCGCCATCCCCCGCATGACGCTGGGAAATCCGGTGTGAGCCATCGACCGCCGGAATGGAAGCATTCGCCTGAAGCAATTATTGAGTTTTTCACTTGCTAAAATCCGCCAAATAATAAACAATTAAAAAAAGGAGATTACTATGTCAGATCTTATTTCATCACTGAAGGCTGAAATTGTCCGCCTCGCACGCAAGGAAGTCAAGTCGGCGGTTGACCCCGTTCGCAAGCCTTCCATCGCCGCCCGGAAAGCCATCGCCGACATCAAGCGGCGGATCGCCGACCTGGAGAAGGAACTGCGGCGTGTGAACGAGGTGCTGTCGAAAGTACAGTCCGCCCAGCCCTGCCAGCCCGAACCCACCGCGTCCGATGTCAAGATGCGAATCACCTCGCGGAACGTCCGCGGCCTGCGGAACCGGCTGGCTCTCGCCCCGGCCGCCTTCGCCAAACTGCTCGGCGTCACCCCGAAATGGGTCTACCTCTATGAGAACAAGGTGGGGCCGCTCAAGATGCGCGCGACGACGCTGAAGGCCTTCCTGGCCGCCAACGACCTGAAAGCCGGAGAGGCCAAGCGTCGGATCCAAGCGATGAAGTGAGGCGCTTCCGTTTCGGTGATTTTTCGCTTGTCCCGCAAACGCATTTGTGATTAAATGCGCTCTTCTTTGAGCACAAACGATCACAAATGAGCGAACTATCCACCAAGGAACTGGCTACCGAGCGTCACGAACGGCTCCGCGTGTTGTTGCGCGAGCGACGGGTGGTCCGTGTGGAGGAATTCGCCGCGACGCTGGATGTCTCGCCCGCGACGGTGCGGCGTGACCTGGCGGAGATGGAGGCGGACGGCGAGCTGAAGCGGGTGCATGGCGGAGCGGTGGCGATGGCCGCGTCGCTCGTGGCCGACGAACCTCTTTTTGAGGACAAGGCGTCGCGCGCCGAACCGCAGAAGCGCCGCATCGCCGCTGCGGCGGCCAAGCTGATTCCGGCGGCGCACACGACCCTGTTTCTGGACGGCGGATCGACCGTCCTCGCGCTGGCGCATCTCCTCATCCGCCACACGCAGCACACGGTCGTCACCAATTCGCTCCGCGTCGCGCAGGTGCTCTCTGCGGGAGGGCCGCGGGTGATCCTCACCGGCGGCACGCTGCGGCGGCTCTCGCAGACGTTTGTCGGCCCCCTCACCCGGCACATTTTGGAAAACATCTCCTGTGACATCGCTTTCATGGGCACGCTGGGGCTGACCCCCGACGACGGCCTGACCACCACCGATCCGGACGAGGCCTATACCAAGGAACTGGCCATCGCCCGCGCCCGCCGCGTCATCCTGCTGGCCGACGCCACCAAGGTCGGCGCCGTCTCGACGGTCCGTTTCGCGCCGCTCTCAACCCTGCACACGCTGGTCACCGATACCACGCTGCCGCGTTCGACACTCTCCGCCCTTCGCGATGCCTACCCATCGTTGCACCTCATCACCGCTTAGCCTTTTTTACACGTAACCCGAAAGCATAGGAAAAAACCATGAGCACACCTGCCAACAACTACCTGAGCACGCTGAAGCCGGCTTTTAAGCCGCGCAAGACGGACCTGGGCACGATCGCCGCCTACCAGTACAAGAAGACCCTGGCCGACGAGCTGGCCGCGGGCACCCTCACGAAGCAGCAGGCCGTCGATCTGCTGGAGGACATGCTCACCGTGCGCGAGTTCGAGGAGATGATCGTCAAGCTCCGCACCGGCGCCTATCCCTCCTGCGCGGGGTATGACTACCGCGGCCCGACGCACGTCTCGATCGGACAGGAGGCGACCGCCGTCGGCTGCACCTCCGGAATCGCCAGTGACGACTACATCACCTCGACCCATCGCGGCCACGGCGATTCCGTTGCCAAAGGGATGACCGCCATCCGCGGCATGACGACCGCGCAGCTCAAGGCCCGTGTGCCGGGCTGCGCCGCGGCCAAGAAGTCCGACCTGGTCGACGCCGCCCACGAGGATCACATCTACCGCGCCATCGCCGAGCTGTTCGGCAAGGAAGAGGGCTACTGCAAGGGCCGGGGGGGCGGGATGCACATCGCTGACTTCAAGGCCGGCCACCTCGGCGCCAACGCCATCGTCGGCGGCGGCGTGCCGATCGCGACCGGGTCGGCCATGTCGGCCCGCTACTTCGGCAACGGCAAGATCACGTGCTGCTTCGCCGGCGATGGCGCCTACAACAACGGCGTGGTCATGGAGTCGCTCAACTGGGCCGCCATGGGCCAGTTCACCCTGCCCGAATACGCGGGCGAGCAGAGTTTCGGCCTGCCGATCTTTTACGCGCTGATCAACAACCACTACGGCATGACCGGCCGTGCCGACGGCGAGGTCGTGGGCATCCAGAACATGGCCCGCCGCGCCGCGGGCTTCTCCGAGAACAACCTGCACGCCGAGATCATCAACG
>JBIJDW010000313.1:0-4060 GCA_044343885.1 Kiritimatiellia bacterium | reverse complement strand
TGCCGCCGTCGGCGATGACGGGGATCGAACCTTCGAGCGCGGCCGCAGCCTCGTAGACGGCCGTGATCTGGGGGATGCCGACGCCGCAGACGACGCGGGTGGTGCAGATCGATCCAGGGCCAATGCCGATCTTGACGGCGTGCGCACCGGCGTCGCGGATCGCCAGGGCACCCTCGGGGGTGGCGACATTGCCGCCAATCACGTCAATGTCGGGGTAGTGCTGGACCAGCCAGCGGATCATGTCGAGGATGCCCTTGGAATGGCCGTGGGCGCTGTCAACCACGAATACGTCGACGTGCTGCTCGGCGAGCAGGTCGGCGCGGACATGGTCGCCCGCGCCCACGGCGGCGGCGACGCGCAGGCGGTAGTGGCTGTCTCGATTGTAGAGCGGCTGACGGTTTTCGATCAGCTCCTTCACGTCGGTAAAGCTGTAGAGGCCGACCAGTTTTCCGGCGGCGTCAAGCAGCGGCAGTTTGCCGATCTTGTTGGCCATCATGATCCGATAGGCGTCTTCGAGCGTCGTGTCGGGCGGGGCGGTCACGATCTGCGTGGTCATGAGATCCTTCACGCGCGCATCGCCACCCTTGGCGAAGCGCTGATCGGTGGAGGTGATGATGCCGACGAGGCGACCCGCTTGGTCGGTAATGGGAAAGCCGCTGAAACTGAGGTTCTTCGATCGCCGCGCCTCTTGAATGTGGTCGAGGGTGTCTTCGGCATGGAACACGACGGGGTGGGGGATCAGGCCGTTGAGGTACTGCTTGACCTTGCGCACCTGCTCGGCCTGCACGTTCGGAGGAAGGTTCTTGTGGATCACGCCGATGCCGCCGAGCATCGCCATGCTGATCGCCATCTGGGCCTCGGTGACGGTGTCCATGGCGGCGCTCACGAAGGGGATGTTGAGCCCGATGCGGGTGGTGAGGCGGGTGGCGATGGAGGTCTCGTCCGGCAGAAAATCCGCATATTGCGTGATCAGCGTGACGTCGTCAAAAGTCAGCCCCTCATACGGGTAGTTCTTGAGAAAAGCGGATACGTGTGGGTTGATATGCACGGCTGCCCCTCCTATCAGGCGCATGACGCGCCCCTTTTCGGGTAAGGATATACACGGTGCGGCAGGAAAAAGCAAGAACGGTTTTGCAAAACTGGAGCATGACGCAGCGCCTCGGTTTTGGTAAAGTGTCGCCATGTTGGAGAGGCCCGAAAATTCTGCAGAACTCCTGACGACCGGCGCGGCTGTGCTGGCGTTGCTGGCGGCGTGCATGGGCAATCTGTTTCTGCTGACGCGGGTTTGGCGGCCGTTCACGGGCGGGGTGCGCGTCTGGGCGCAGCGTCTGGCCCGGCCTTTCGGCACGCTGGAGATTGCGCTGGCCGCGAGCTGTGTGCTGATTGTGGCGCTGCCGGCGGCGTGGTCCGCAGGGTTTGCGCCTGCAGTCGATCCTGAGCGTACGGCGGCGTCGCCGACCGTGGTGGCCGTGCTGCTGCCGGCGGTCATGCTGTACGCGGTTTGGTGCGGCGCGGCGGTGTTTTGCGCCCGCTTCCGGGACTGTCGGTTGCGGGATGTCTTCCTGAACTGGATCCCGGCGCAGCGGCCGCTGGCCAACGGCGTGGTGCTGGGTGCGGCCATGGTGGCCCCCGTGCTGGTGGTGTCGGTGCTTTCTTTTGAACTGTGTGGGCGGATCGGCTTGGGAGATGCGCCGCAGGACGTTTTCGCGTTGCTGACCGAGCCGGGGAACGGACTCGCCATGCGGGTGGCGGTGATCGGGTTGGCCGTGATCGCCGCGCCAGTCGCGGAGGAAGTTCTGTTCCGCGGCTTGCTCTTTCCGGCGTTGCTCGCCCGTTCAGGGTCGTTCTCCCGCGCACTGGTCCTGCAGGCGCTCTTCTTTGGGGTTATCCACGCGCACCTGCCAACCTTCCTGCCCCTCACCGTGGCGGGGGCCTGCTTTGCGCTTGGCTATGCCGTGACCGGATCGCTCGTCACGCCCATCCTCATGCACATGATCTTCAACGCGACCAGCATCGTCTTTTTCTTTGCTGCGGTGGAGTGAGCGAACACTGAAACCTGAAACCTGAAACCGGCGCTTGCGGGGGTTTGCAAGCGCCTCGAGTGTCCGGAGAACCCGATGCACCCATGGATGATCGTTTGAAAGCCCCTGTCGCCACCGCCGACACCGGTGTTGCGCCGCTCGAAAATCTGGCGGTGCGCAGCCGCGCCCTGGCGGCCCTGCGCGCCTTTTTCACGCAACGGGATTTTGTCGAGGTCGAGACGCCCGTGCGCATCCCCGCGCCTGCGCTTGAGTTGCACATTGATGCGCCGCCATCAGGACCGGGGCATTGGCTGCGGACCTCCCCCGAATTGCACATGAAGCGGATGCTCGCCGCCGGTTGTGAGCGTATTTTTCAGATCGGCCCCTGCTTTCGCGCGGGCGAGCGCGGTTCGCGCCACACCCCCGAATTCACCTTGCTCGAATGGTATCGCGCGCACGCCGGATGCCGTGAGATCCTGGCGGATACGGAGGCGCTGGTCCGACACGTGGCGCAGGAAACGCTCCATCGCACGACGCTGACGGTTGCTGGAGCGACGGTTGATCTGGCTGCGCCCTGGCTTGTTCTGACCGTGCGGGAGGCGTTTCTCGCCTGGGCCGGATGGGATCCCGTGGCCGACTATGATGCCGACCGCTTCGATCTTGACCTCGTCAACCGCGTTGAACCGGCGTTGCCTCGCGACCGCCCCGTGGTCCTCACCGAATACCCCGCCGCCGCGGCCGCGCTGGCCAGGCTCAAGCCCGGCGATCCCGCCGTCGCCGAGCGGTGGGAACTCTATATCGGCAAACTGGAAATCGCCAATGCCTACGGTGAGCTCACGGATCCGCAAGCCCAGCGCGCCCGCTTCCTCGCCTGCGCCGAGGCGCGACGGGCGCTTGGCCGGGATGTCTATCCGCTCGACGAACCGTTCCTCGACGCGTTGGAGGCGGGAATGCCGCCGTCAGGAGGCATCGCGCTCGGAGTGGATCGGTTGGTGATGCTCCTCTGCGGCGCAGCCGCCATCGAAGAGGTTCGTTCGTTTTGCCCGTTGCGCTAACCCTAAAAAAGGCTATAGGCTGAAAGACAGTAAGGCTATAAGGTTGATAATGAACAGGTTACAGATTTGTTCGCGCGCACCCAATGGTGAACAGACCCCATTTTCATAATCGACCGCCTCCCAATCCTTACCGCCTCACAGCCTTACCGCCTCACAGTCTTCTGCCCTTTTTGCGCTAACCCGAGGGACGCAGATCGACGATCAGCATTTCGACCGTCTCAGCGCCCTTGTACCGGTTGAGCTGACATTCGAACGCCACGTCGAACCGTTGATCGCCCGTCGTAGGGATGGCATCCAGCAAGTGCCCCGCCTTGAACCACACGCCCCGAAACGGTTTTCCGCCGCAATTGAACTTGAACATCACATGCGTGCCGTCGGCGCCGATCGCGCGCCGCTCGGCCAGCGCCACCTGCCGCATCGCCCAGCGCGGGCGGGCATTCCCTTCGCCGAACGGCTCCATGCGCGCCAGCGCCTGCCACAGCTCAATCGAGAGTTCGTCCGGTTCGAGCCAGCCGTCGAGGGCCAGCTCCTGTCGTCCCGGTCCTTCGGGGCGTTGTGCGGCGCAGGCGGCGGAGAAGGCGGTGCGAAAGGCCTCCATACAGCCGGGCTTGATCTCGAACCCGGCGGCGAGTCGGTGTCCGCCGAATCCGTCAAGCAGATCCTGGCACTGCCGCAACGCGGCGAGCGCGTCATAGCCCTTGCCCGCGCGGAGCGAGCCGCGGCCGCCGCCGTCGGGGCGGAGGCAAACCACGGCCGCAGGAACTCCGGAGCGCTCGCTGAGCCGCGCCGCGACGATGCCGACCGCGCCGGGATGCCAGTCCGCGCCGCCCGTGACGATCGCGCCTGCGCTCATTCCGACGGGGGCGGCGGCGAGCTGCGCCAGCGCCTCGGTGAGAATGTCCGTTTCTGCATGGCGCCGTTCACTGTTGAGCTGGTCGAGCGTCGCGGCCAGCTCGCGTGCCTGATCGGTGTCGCGCGTGCAGA
>JBIJDW010000312.1:0-4069 GCA_044343885.1 Kiritimatiellia bacterium | reverse complement strand
CGGGTGCGTCCAGACAAACTGGAGGTCGGCCCCGTCGGGAATCGCCGACGTGTCCTTCCCCAGCACACTCATGAGAAACTTCAACACCCGTGATGTCCTTTCCTATCCCATCCTAATCTTAATCCCACTTCACCCGAGACCGGATCGCGATTACGATTACGATTCTGTTGCTCCTACCCTGTCCTGCGTCTCCAGCCAAACCACCAAGCCAGAACCTGTTCCAACACCAGCACGCCAATGAAGAGCGCCGCCAGCAGACGGCTGATTTCCGAATTCCCCCCGGCGGCATCATCCGCGGCCGGAATCTCAGGCCCCTCGATAAATCGAATCCGCGCATCCCCCGCGCGCCGCAGCAGTTCGCCATGATCGAATCCGTCTAGATCGCTCTCCGCCGCATCGATCGTGGCGGCGAAATGAACGCGCTCGGCCACGCCTTCATGCGTGTTCAGTTCCAGCGACCAGAAACCGGGCTGCTTCAGGGCGGTGGATTCGAACACAACCATCGCCGTGTTGGTGGACACCGAGGCCCGCAGCACCTCCGCCTCCTGCGCCTGGGGGGCGAAGAGCCGGGCCTCGCCCCGGTACAGCGACGGGGATACTTCGTACCGTAGGGGCTGGCCGACGGTCAGGACGCGCGCCGCCGCGCCGCCGCGCGCCACATTGCGCGCCACCTGCTGGAGCGTCACCACGTAGCTGGGGTCGCTCGGCCAGTTGCTCCACTCGGCATCGGCCGCCGTCGCGAAGACCAGGACATGACCGGTCCCGAATAGCGATTCCATGAGCGCCGGGCGCCCGTTCCCAAACGTCGCCAAAACCGACGACGACTCCTTCGGCGGATCCATCTGCCAGTAGCGAAACACCTTGACCCGCTGGAGAAAGGGATTGCGGTCGCCGACAAACGCCTGCAATACCGGATGATCCGGCCGGCTCAACCGCAGCGCCTGCCAGTCCTTCTCAGACGGATCGCCGGCCATCTCGTCGAACCGCGACGGGAGGAGGCCCGGCGCCACCGCGCCGGTCGTTTCGTTCCAGGAGGCCCCGTCCACCTGATCGCCGGCAAACACCACTAGACCGCCCCCGCGGCGCACCCAATCCGCGATGGCGCGCCAGCGGTCCTCCGACAAGCGGTAGACATTGCACAGGAAGAGCACATGCACGCCGGCCAGATTCTTCGGATCGAATCCAGCCTCGTCCACCACCTCGACGCCCATGCCGGACGCATTCCCGCCCGGCGGCGACAGCGCGCGCTGCAGATAGAAACTTTCGCTGCGGAAAGCATCCGCATCCGGCTCGCCGTCCACCACGAGCACATGGATGGCGGACTCCACGTTGGCGGCATACCCGCGCCGGTCGTCCATGGCCAATGCATCGCTTTCCGCCAACTCGGCCTCCACGGTCGCCGAGCCGGCGCGCATGAACGTGACCGGTGCGGACAGGGTCTGGGAGGCACCGGGGGCCAGCGCGGGGACGCTGACACGGCCAGCCGGCACGCCATCGGCCGTGACCGTCACGGCCGCCTCCTCCGTGTCACGCGCGCCGCGATTCACGACGGTGACCAGCAGCGGGCACGGCACGCCCACGGCAAGGATCCGCTCGTCCGAACGCACCTCGGTGATGGCCAGATCCGAAACGCCCGACTGCCCGACATTCACCAGGGTCAGGTCCGCGGCCTGGGCGGCCAGCGCGGCGAGCTGCTTCGGGACGCCGCCATCGCGGGCGCCGGACAGCCAGTCATGCCGGCGGAAATCACTGACGACGTAGATCGCGCGGTTGGCGGCTGGCTCGCCCTCGAAGGTGCGCAGCAGGGTCGTGAACGTCTGCTCGAATCGCGCGGGAACGAAGCTGGCGCTCATGGCGCCGATGGCGGTGGCCGCGCTTTCGGCGCGCTCCCCGTTGAGGAGCTGGCCGTTGAGAAAGGGCTGGTCCGGCGCCGAGGTCAGGATGACGGTCAGCGTGTCGCCGGGGCGGCTGCGGACGAGCTTGCGCGCATAGTCGCCCAGCGCGGCCGTGACGCGGGTGAAGAGCGTGCGATTGCCCTGCCGCACCTCCATGCTGGGCGAATCGTCGAGGATCACGATCCGTTCGGTGCGCGCGCCGGCGACGTGCGCCAGTCCCGCCATTCCGGTCAGGATCATCCGCGCGATGAGCAGCACGAGCAGCAGCACGGCCAGACAGCGGAGGATCAGGATGAGCAGATCTTCCAGCTTCAGGCGCCTGCGGTTCTTGTGGTCCACCCGGCGCAGGAGATCCATGGCCGCCCAGTAGACGATCCGGAAGCGCCGCTTGTTGAGCAGATGAATCAGGATAGGCACGCCGATCAGGGCCGCGCCCCACAGCATGGCGGGATGAATGGGTGATAGAAACGCAAGCATCACGATTTCGCCTCTTGGGAAAGGGGGTTCGACCCGCCGCGCCAGGCCCCGCGCCGCACCGACTGCCGGCCGGCGAGATAGGCGCTGAGGGCGACATCCACGGGCATGCCCGTATGCAGGAAGACGTGGTCCGCGCGGCAGCGGCTGCAGATCTGCCGCACCTGCCGCAGGAAATCGTCGAGCGCCGCGAGATAGGCGCGCCTCAGTCCCGGCGCGTCCACCAGGATCTCATCCGGCGTCTCCAGACCCCGGAACTGCGTCTGGCCCGGAAATTGAAAGCGAACCTCGTCCTCGTGCAGCAGGTGGAACAGGATCACATCCTGCCGCTGGTGGCCGAACTGCTGCAACATGGTTTCCAACCGCGCGAGATCGAGAAACAGGTCCGAAATAATGACCACCACGCCGCGACGGCGGATCTGCGCCGGCAACCGGGTGAACACGGTGTCCACATCGCTGCGGTGGTCCGGGCGGCACTGCTCGAGCGCATGGACCAGGGCGTACGCCTGCCGCACGCTGGCGCGGGGCGGGATGACGGTGCGAATGTCGTTGTCGAACAGGACGGCGCCGACTGCGTCCTGCTGGTGCTGCAGCAGAAACGCCAGAGAGGCGGCCACGGTGGCGCCGTAGTCGAACTTGCTCATGCCCTCCTGGCCCTCGCCGTAGACCATCGACTTGCTGCAGTCGAGCAGGATGTTGCAACTGAGGTTGGTCTCCTCTTCGTACAGCTTGACGAAGTAGCGGTCGGCCCGGCCCCAAGCCTTCCAGTCGATGTGCTTGACGTCATCGCCCGGCGCGTATTGCCGGTATTCCGCGAATTCGACGGAATAGCCGCGATACGGGCTGCGGTGCATGCCCGATATGAAACCCTCCACAATCCGACGCGCCCGGAACTCCAGACGGGCGACCTTGTTGAGGATGCGCGGATCGAGGTACTGGTTGTGCGACGCCATCGTGCCTATTCCGTTGGGGGTTACGCACGAAAGGCCGCGCGGACGTCGTCCGGCAGCGCGTTGGCGGCTTCGTCGCCCGAAATGGCCCCGATCAGGCGGTCGATGACCTGATCGCTGTGGATGCCCTCGGACTCGGCGGCGAAGTTCGTCAGAATGCGGTGCCGCAGGACGGGGTGGGCCACCGCCTGAATGTCGGCGATGGTGGCGAAGTGCCGGCCTTCGAGCGCGGCGCGCGTCTTGGCGCCCAGCAGCAGGTATTGCACGGCGCGCGGGCCGGCGCCCCAACTCACCCAGTTGCGCACGAAATCCGGAGCATCCGCCGACGGGATGCGGGTCGCCCGCACCAAGCGCATCGCGTAGACGATGGCATGCGGCGGCACCGGAATCGCCCGGACCAGCTTCTGAAAGGTCAGAATGTCCTGGGCGCTGATCACGGAACTCACGGGCGGTGCCTCCGTACTCGTCGTGGTCTCGGCAATCCGATACTCCTCGGCGAAGGTGGGATAGTTCACGAGGATCTTGAACATGAAGCGGTCCTGCTGGGCCTCGGGCAGCGGATAGGTGCCCTCCTGCTCGATCGGGTTCTGCGTGGCCAGGACGAAGAAAGGCTCCTTCATGCCGTAGCGCTGGCCGCCCACGCTGACCTGGCGCTCCTGCATGGCTTCGAGCAGGGCGGCCTGGGTTTTCGGCGGCGTGCGGTTGATTTCGTCCGCGAGAATCAGGTTGGCGAAGATGGGGCCGGGCATG
>JBIJDW010000311.1:0-4080 GCA_044343885.1 Kiritimatiellia bacterium | reverse complement strand
GATTCTGACGGCGCTGACCATGCAGAGCGCGACGTGCGCCGTGCGCAGAGTCAATTGGTTGCCGGTCCAGATCCTGGATTCCGACGGCCATGTGCTGGTCAAACAGGATGTCCAAGTGTTGATTGACAAGCCCGGACTGGTTCCGCCGCGAACATCGATCAATTCGCTGGTCGGCGGCGAACTGATCGTGCGCATCACGAATGCCACGGCGCGGCCGCAGGCGCTGACGCTCAATCTGCCGCCGCCGCCGGGCGTCACGTTGTCCGAGTCAAGCCGGAGTGTCTCGCTCGCGGCGCGCGAACTGGTCCAGGTGGCGTACCCGTTTCCCCGCCAGGGCTTTCCGGATAAGAAGGCGATCGAGGTCGGTCGAGGGGGGAATCCTTGGGAGGACCAGACAAGTCAGATGCCCTATCGTGTCGCCTTCTCGAAAGGGGCGCCGCTGGAGGGCGAAACCGCCGTCATTCTGCAAGCGCGGTCGCGTTGGTGGTTCTTCAGGCGTGACAAAGTGGATGTGCGTTTAGACGATACGACTGGTGATGACAATGCGCTCACCGCATTCACACAAGACATGACATACGAATACGGTAGCGTGTTCAAAACGGATGCACCGCCCAAAGGCTGGAAGCCGGTGATCTATGATGCAGCGCCCCTGCAAGTCCGTGCAGGCACCCACACCATCACTCCTGCTGGTGTTGAATACCGTGGTATCCTCATTGGCATGGTGCCGAGGGGGGGGAAGGTGGTGGCCGCCACACGGTTTGAGGCGCTCCGCGATCAGGATGTGACCATTATCGTGGACCACCAAGCCAATATGTTGCATAAGTTTTGCCAGTTCGCCAATCGCATCTGGATCAACGATGAGCTCGGATATCGATCGCCTATCGGGTACCCTCCGGATCCAAAGGATGCGCGCAATAAGCCTATGACCTGCCGCATTCGCAAGGGCGGAAACACGATGGTTGTGCTAGTGACGCAAGATGATTGGCCGCAGTGCGACGGCGGAACCTTACTCATCAAGTTGCTCGACGCCAAGGACGGCAAACCGGCGGAAGGCCTGATCTTCGACATGGATAAGAAGTGAACGGGAAGAGCGTGCTGCGGAGAGCGGGAAGTTCCGCGGTTCTGTCAGTAGTGTAATGAAAACAGGGCACGGTTGACGACTACGGCGACGACTACGGATAACGAGGGAATTCCGAATTCGTCCACCGTAGTCGTCAACCGGAATGGACAGGAAAAGGGGGGAGAGCAAAACGAAAGCAAATCGAACGTTACTGAACGCCTGCGCCTGCCTCGTACTCACCACGGCGGCGCAGGCTGCCGACATCCCGAAGACCTGGGTGGAGACGCAAGCCGGCTTGCCGACGGGTCAATACCTAGTCATTGACCTCACCCTTCGCGAGATAGCGTGGTGTTTGGATTGGTGTGCGGAAACCTATCCCAGGGCCGTGACCGATCCGAAAGGTCCCGCGACAGGGGATCGCCGCGTGCTTCGGGGTGGAAGTTCGGACGATCCCGCCGCCTGCTGCTGTTCGGCGAACCGTGGCGCCGGTGGCTACCCGGTCTACCGCAACGCCGATTTCGGCTTCCGGGTGGTTGTGACGATGCCATGAGGGGGAGAGCTTCACCATAAGGAGGCGGCAATGAATCGGTGGCTCAACGGAAAAACATTCGTCTGCACGCGCGCGGTGGTGGCGCTCTGCGCTCTGTGGCTGGCCGCGGGCACGGCGCAGGCGCAGATCCTGGTTAGCGCGGAAGACACAACGCATCGGGTGAAAGAACCACCGGATCAGCTCGGGCGTATTACGAACGTCAGGATCGTGCCCGGCGACGACAAACAGGCCACGATCCAGTTCGACGCCGACTGGACCGGTTCTTGGCGAAACGATCTCAACCACGATGCGGCCTGGATATTCTTCAAGGTGCGGCCTGAGGGAGCGAAGGAATGGCAGCACATCCGCCTGGCGGCAGACCGGGAGTTGAATCCAACGGGCTACGCCAGTGAAGGCAACCGGAAGATGGACTTTCTGGTCCCGAAAGGCGAGGACGACTACACCGGCATGTTCGTCCGGCAGGCCGGTCAGAGCTCCCCCTGTTCGATCGTGCTGACCCATGTCACGGCAGTCTGGGATCTTTCCAAAAGTGAGGGCATTGGCCGGGACACCAAGGTTCAGATCATCGCGGTGTGTCTCAAGATGGTCTACATCGCCGAAGGACCGTTCTACCTGGGCTCGGGCGGAACGGAGCCGGCCGGTTGGTACGAGTACTCCGCGCCCAAGAAGGAGCGGGCCGCAACGTTCGGGATCACCAACGGCAATGCGACGATTACTGTGCATGAAGGCGTGAATGATTCAGCGGAGTTTCCGGCGTACCTGGTGAAGAGCGCGGGTCCGATTCCGACCGGCAAGAAGCCCGGCCTGCTCTGGGCACGGGGCGCGGAACCGGAGGAAGGCGAAATCCCGGCCACTTTCCCCAATGGCTATCGGGCCTTTTATGTCATGAAGGATTCGATCAATCCGAGCGACTATGTCACCTTCCTGAACACGGTGCCTGCCAAGGTGGCGGATACGTTCTATGATAAAGAGGGCGGGTACTTTGTCGGCACCTATTATAATTTTGAAGAAGGCAAAACGAACCCCAGAGTGATCTCGCGCGAAGGGACAGGACCGGACTATACCTATACGCAGACGATGTCCACTCACGGCGTTGTGGCGCGGGGATGGACATCCGGGTTGCGTTGGTTGAACTGGGAGGGTGGCGCGTCCTTTGCGGCCTGGGCGGGGTTGCGTCCGTTTACGGAACTGGAGTTCGAAAAATACATGCGCGGACCGCGCCAGCCGGTGCCGGACGAGGCGCATCACAGTTTCTGGGGCCTTCAAACGCGCATGCGGCGCACTCCTTGGCCGCGTGAGCGACCGGTGACGGCTGCCAAGGCGGAAGGGTGGGATCCAAAAACATTCAAGGGCACACACGGACTTGGCTCAGCCGAATTGCCTGAGGATTGGCCGAAGAAGGATGCGGTTGGCGTCGGGTTTCGGGGAGGTTGGACCGGGTTTATGTTATCCGATCACCTGGGCGGTCCGGATTTCTATCGTACGTCGGCCCGCGGAAAGATGACGTTGTTCGATCCGGATCCCCTAGTCACCTACAGTTTTCGCGGCGCGCGCACCGCACCGGTTGAAGCGGCGCAATTCTCGGAGGAGGAGTAGCCGTGAGACAGATGAAGAATCCGAGTAGGTTGCGGGACTGTCAGCCCGCCTTGGCCAAGAAGAAAGGTACACTATGAACCACCAACGAGTGCTGAATTCCATACGGTTGCTTGCGGTTGCTTGCGGTTTACTGCTGTCAGGCGCAGCGCGCGTTCTGGCGGAGAACCCCTCGACAGGGATCGGGGCGAACGATCCGGCGGCGCGGTTTCACGGCGCGCCGACGTACGACCTGTTGGTGACGAACGTCAGTTGGAAGGTCGTCAACAAGGACTACACCGAGGTGACGTTCGACCTCTCGTGGTCCTTCTCCTGGCGGGCCAAGTGGACGGAGCTGGCGGATAAAAACGTCACCGGCAAGCCCGTGGAGGTCGAGAACTGGGACGCGGCCTGGGTCTTCGTGAAGTTCCTGCCGGAGAAGGATTCCACGGAAAGTATTGAAAGCAACCGGTGGCAACACGCCACACTCGACACGGACCCCTCGCACCACGTGATGCCGGCCGGTGCCACGAACACCGTCGGCACGACCGATGATGGGGGCCGGGGAATCGGGGTGTTCATCTACCGCGATGCGATCGGGCACGGACGCAACGACTGGAAGGGCATCAAGCTGCGCTGGCTGCATGCTGCGGATCCTGCGGGCAAGTTCGATCCGGCCAAGGCCGCCGTGAAGGTGCACACGATCGCGATGGTCTACGTGCCGGAGGGCGCGTTCAAGGTAGGCTCGGGCGTAAAGACGAGGATCGCCCCGTTCCCGGACGGGATCACCTTGCCGGTACTGCACAACGAAGACGAAGAATTCGGCAGTTTCACGGACGGTTCTTGGCGGGGCGGCCCTGTCGTGCCGTTTCTGGTGGACGCCGCCTGGAACGGTCCT
>JBIJDW010000310.1:0-4101 GCA_044343885.1 Kiritimatiellia bacterium | reverse complement strand
ATGCGTGGTGGCGGACCTCGATGCGGGCCGCGCATTGCAGCGCACGGCGCACCTAGCCTCCGATTCGCCGGCGTACGTGACCTATGGGTCATGGGTTTTCGGCAACCGGCTGAACCGCGCGGCCAGTTTGATCGGGAACCGCGTGTACAGCGTCGAGGATAACTACCGGTCGTCCATCGGCCGGGATGCACGGGAACGGGTGGAGTCCGTCGGCGGCAAACAGGTGCTCCAGTCTTTGCCCTGCGGTAATGTCCTGGCGGCCTATGCGGCGGACACGGGGCGGCTGCTCTGGCGTATCGGCCGGGAAGTCCCGCCATCATCGCCCGCGAAAACACAGGGCCGCTGGCAGGCCAACGCCATCCGCTTCGCGGCGGCGCCCGTCGCATGCGGCGGCCTGCTGCTGGCGCCGGTCGAGGACAGTTCCGGTCTGGGTGTCGTCGGTCTCGATCCAGAGAGCGGCACGGCGGTTTGGCGCACACGGTTAGACGAATGCATTCCGACGTGGGCGCCGCGCGCGTCGGCCGTGCCCCTGACGATGGATGGCACGACCGCCTACCTCTGCAACGGCCGCGGTTCGGTGTGCGCCCTGGACGGGACCGATGGCTCCGTCCGGTGGACCGCCCTTTACGAGTCGTTGGCCGATTCGTCCGCCACGAATCCCGTCACCCCGCCGACCCAGGCAGACGACGCAGGCGACGTGACCCCACCGTTGGTCTGGCAGGTGCCGGCGAAGCAAGAGGCCATGTGGGAGGAGAGCCTGGTGCTGGTCGCGGGCGAGACGGTGCTGGCGTTACCCGTGGATTCGGATCAGATCCTGGCCCACGACCGGCGAAACGGGACGCGGCTGTGGACGCGGCGCAAGCCGGACGGCGTGGACTACGTCGTGGGCAGACGGGGACCGGAGCTGATCGTCGCGGGCAGGCGCGCCGTGGCCTGCGTGGACCTAGCGAATGGCCGGGAGCGGTGGCGGACGTCGATCGAGGGCAGCACCGGGCGCGGCGCGCTCTGCGGGCAGGAAGTTCTGATTCCGAGCGGGCGAAGAATCCTGCGCCTGCGCGCCGAGGATGGGTCGGCGCTCGCCTCCGTACGGGCGCAGACCCTGGACGACCTGCCGCTGGGCAACCTGTACGTCAACGGCGCCCAACTGCTGGTAGCGGGACTCGAACGCCTCTACGCGCTCGTGGATGCCCGACCGGCCTTCGCCCGTCTGCAAGAACGCCTGGCTAAGGAGCCGACGGCGGAGGCGTATGCGGAGCGCAGCCGCTTGTACGCGGGGCTGGGGCGGTACACGGAGGCGCTCACGGATCTCAGCGAGGTCTGGAAGCGGAAGCCCGGGTCAGCGGAAGAGGAATCCGCCCGTGCGAAATTGCTGGCGGAAATGGGGTCCGTTACCGCGAAGGAACCCGGCGCGGCCGAGGCGTTGTATGCGGCGGCGGCGGGATCAGCGGATCGGGCGCAAGTGAACTGGCGTCTGGCTCAATACCGCGAACGGGCTGGGAACACCAACGGGGCGCTGACGCTGTATGCGGCCATTCTCACCGCTCCGGACGTGGCCATTCCGGTGACCCTCGGAGACGCGAACCGGGAAGTGTCGGTGCGCCAGCTTGCCGCGCAGCGCATCCGGGCCCTACTGGAGAATGACGCGGCCAACGGATGGAAGCGCCTGGAGGAGCCGGCCGCGCAGGCGCTGGCGCAGCTCGGGACGGCGCCCGCCTGGGCCGCCCTGGTCGACGTGGCGACGTTCTTTCCGGGGACAGCCGCGGGCCGGGAGGCGGCGTTCAAAGCCTCGCGCCTCGCGGCCGAGCGCGGGGACCTGGGCATGGCGGAAGCCGTCCTGCAACGGGTGCTCCTGCTGTCGCCACCCCCGGCCCGCGTGGCCCTGGCGGAGGAATTGGTGCGGCTGTACACGGAGCGGATGAAGTGGCCCCAGGGCGTGTTGCGGTTACGCGACGAGTGGCCTCGCTTGGGCGCCGGCGCGCCCGTGCCGGAGTTCCTGGAACGCGCCGCCGCGGCCCAGCGCGGGGCCGAGGCCCTGCCGCTCCCGCCGTGGCGGCTGGTCTGGCGGCAGAAGGGTATCCTGAAGAACGTGACGTACGCCTCAGTGCGGCTGACGCCGGCCGGGCTGCTCTACTGGGACGGGCGGAACGAGAGGGCGCGAAGGATGAAGCGTCCGCTTGAGGCGGCTCCAATTGGATGCCTCTCGCTGGAGACCGGTCTGTCGCGCTGGCAACGGGACGTTGTGCTTGGCCAACGCTATGCGCTATACTTACAGCGCGACAGTTACAGAAACGAAAGCGGCAGCATGCACTGCCTGGTGCTCCCCGGCGGAGACGGTTTGTGTATTGATTTGTGGTCGGGCGCCGCCACGACGAATTCGATGATCCGGGATATTCGGGACGAAGTATCTGGGTCATTTGTGGGCCGGTTGGGGGTGGTCGCGATACCCTTTGAGGCGCCGGGAGGCGGGCTGGCCGGCGTGGACGTGCTGACGGGCCAAACCCTCTGGAGACGCGGCGAACTGAACTCGCTGCTGGGCGGACTCACGGCGGCGCAACCCGTTCCGGGTACGGCGGCGGGCGCCGTTCTTCTGTCCCGCTTTTGGGCTGGCGCGGCGGGCCCAACCGTGGCTTCGCTGGATCCCACGACGGGAGAAGTCGGAGCCCGGCATTCTTTTGATTTCAATTCCTGGTATACGCGCATGCGCAACCAGCGGGGCGTGGTAGACGATGAAGACCTGGTGGCCCCGGAGCGGGGAGATCCTGTGCTCGACAACCAGCGCCTGACCGTGAAGAACCTGCGTACGGGCGCCACGGTCTGGACCTCGCCGCCGGACCTGGCCATCGTCAAGCACCAGATAACGGCCAGCGGCGCGGTGCTGGCCCAGACCGCCGACGAGGAGTTGCTGCTGCTCGACGGGAAGACCGGGAAGATCCTATGCAGGACGGAGAAGGTCCGGTTCGCCTTTGACTCTGCCACGCCAAGCATGACTGGCGACGCCGTGTTCGCGTTCCGCAGGATGCAGGATGGGACCAACGAGGTGCTGGTGTTAGACCCCGCTGTCAGCGGCATCGCCTTCCGCGGCATCATACCTCAACGGGTGTCGCCCCTGATGTCCCTGGGCTCGACCCTGCCGGACCAACTTCTGGTGAGGATGGACATGAACCCCGTCACGAAGAAACGGGGAGGGTTCATGCAGACGTGGTACCAGGTCGTCAACGCGCAGGGCGAAAACACCAACGGCTGGCGTCTGCCCGGGAAGGCGGAATCGCCCGACGAGGAGACTCCGTACCAGTATGGTCTATACATTGCGGGGGGGCGGATCGTGCTATTCGATCCGAACTCCGGCGACGCGCTGGCGTACGAGCACGATCCGGGCGATGGGGCGAAGAAGTGAGGAAGTCGAAAGAATCGAGGGAATCGACTCATTCGAATCAATCGATTCTCTCGAATCCATCGACAGGAGAGGAAAGAAACCATGAGACTCGATTGGCCGAGATTGCACGGCCGCAGCCTCTACTGCTGCGTCTGGCTCAGTGCCGTGGTCTGCCTTGCCGGCGGGCGCACGCTGGCGGCGGAGGCGTCCACCAACGACCAGCCTGCCGTGGTGAATGCGGCGGTGGAGCCGGACGCGGAGATCAATACCTGGCTGGCCAACGCCATGCAGTCCTTGCGGGCGGGAAATCCGGACGCGGCTTTGCCCCTACTCTTGCGCGTCATGCAGGTTGGCCCGGATGTCATGGCTTCGACCAATGGCGTGACGTTCCTGCCGGCACGGAAGCTGGCCGGCGCGCTCATGCGCGCGCTTCCGGAGCGAA
The DNA here is from genome assembly GCA_044343885.1 of Kiritimatiellia bacterium. GTDB lineage: Bacteria > Verrucomicrobiota > Kiritimatiellia > RFP12 > JAAYNR01 > VGWG01. Next base: position 286 of record JBIJDW010000310.1, on the reverse strand, counting down.
CCTTCACGGCATACCGTCTGCGAACGGGCGCATCGCCGATAGATCTTTCGGGTCGGTCCCCTCCCCCCCTGGACCTGGCGACGCTGGAGGCGTCGTATCGAAACGGTCTGCCGGACGCCGCACGCGTGAAAACGGGCCTGCGCCTGGCCGGCCTCTATCTCGACCAGGAGCGTTACCAGGAGGCGCGCCGGCTCTTGCAGGACCTGCTGGACGAAGTCCCGACGACGGACGCATCGCGTTCCGATTTGCTGGCGCGCCTAGTCGTGGCCTGCGCCCGGGTCGGGGA
>JBIJDW010000309.1:0-4104 GCA_044343885.1 Kiritimatiellia bacterium | reverse complement strand
GCCGGCGGTGGAGACGCTGGCCGAAGTGTTCGAATCGGCCGGTTACGAGACCGGGCTGGACCTCGAGGCCGTGGATCTTGAGAACACCCATTTCCGCAAACTGAAGCCCTCGCGCGAACCGAGCCATGCGGCGATTGAAGTGGTGGATGTCGATGTGTTGCTGCACCATGTTCCGGGCGGCATGATCTCAAACCTGCGCTCGCAATTGCAGCAGCAGGACGCCTTGGACCGCCTGCCCGAGGTGCTGGAAGAACTGCCGCGCACTCGCAAAGACATGGGCTATCCTCCGCTGGTCACGCCCACCAGCCAGATTGTCGGCGTTCAGGCCGTGCTCAACGTCCTGAGCGGCGAACGCTACGGCATGGTGACCCAGGAGACCCGCGACTACGTCGGGGGACTCTATGGCCAACCGCCCGCGCCGATCGACCCCACGCTGGCCACACTCATCCTCGCTGGCGCCAAGCCGGTCACGGTTCGTCCCGCCGACCTCCTGCCGCCGCTGCTGCCGCAGGCAGCCAAGGAGCTGGATCCGAAGTTGATCCAGGCCGAAGAGGACATTCTCAGCTACTGTCTCTTCCCCGAGGTCGCGCTCGGCTACTTCAAGTGGCGCGCCCTCCCCGCGGGATCGCGCCCGCCGTCTCCGGCCGATGCCGAGATCACGGCCAAGACCGCGCCCAAAGCCGAGGCGGCCGCTCCGGTCGTTTCGCCGCAGGCGGCGCAAGACAGCGAAAACATTCGGCATGCGCAGATCGGTCGGCTCATGGCCAACCTCTTCGGCCATCTCGGCGTGGCGGTCGGATCCGGAGTCGTGATTGAAGAACGCGCCACCGTCGTCACCGCCGCCCCGGCTCCTGCCGTCGCGGTTGTGGCTCCGGCGGCCGCCGCCGAAACCGGGCCGACGATCAACGCGCCGCTGACCGGCACCTTCTACCGCACATCCGCTCCGGGCAAACCCAATCTGGCGGACGACGGCGCCGTCGTCGAGGCCGGTTCGCCCGTTTGCATCGTCGAGGCGATGAAGCTGATGAATGCGATCAAGGCGACCAAGAAGTGCCGGATCGTGGCGTTCCTGGCCAAGCACGGGGACGCCGTCTCCAAAGGTCAGGCGCTGGCCCGGATTGAATGGCTCTGAACGTCGAGGCGCTTGCAAAACCTCCAGAGTCGGTTCTGCAAGCGCCGTATTCAGAAGCCAGAATTCAGTATTCAGAATTGGAACCCTCTTATATTCTGACTCCTGTATTCTGACTTCTCTCTTGCAAACACCCCAGAGGGGGTTTTGCAAGAGCCTCCGTCAGTTCGAATACGAGCCGAGACGCCGTCTGATGATCGAGACGACGCTGCGGAAGCCGGAAGGCCAGAGGCGTGTGGGCCGGCCGGCTTCGAGCGTCGTCTCCTCCGCATCGGGCAGCGCCGATAGAAAATCAAACCCGCTGAGCTGTTCGACTTCGTCGATGGTGGCGAGCGTGATCCGTGGACGTGCGCGGCGGGAGATCCGCTGGGGCATGACCACGGCAAAAGCGCGCACGTGGTCGGCCTGGCGGGAGACGACGATCTGGTAAAAGGCGGACGGAATGTTGATGCCGGCGGCGAGCGTCTGCCGCTCCGGCGGGGAGATGGTGCCAACGATCACCCAGACATCACCGAAACGGTCGGGCCAAGAGTCGGCGATCCGCAATTCAACATCGGCCCACGGTCCCTGGTTCAACGCCGGGCGTTGCGGGGCGATATTGGACGTAAGGAAAGTCTCCGCCTGCGCCTTCTTGCCGAACCGTGAGGCGATCGCATGGTTGGGGACGAGGTGGCCGCGGTCATAGCCGCTGCGCGCGTAATCGGCGTTCTTGGGGGAGCTAGGGGCCGCCGTGTCCGGGATAAAGGACGAGGGTCGCATCAAATTCAGCGGTGTCCGGGTGGGGGAGATGCGGTAGGCGGCCCACACGGCATGACGGAGCGCGGGCGACCAGCCGAGCGTGAAGGTTTGCTTTTGGAGGACCACGACATCCGTGCGCGCCTCCCCGCCGGGGATCGGCACGGGGTAGCCACCGAAGGCGAAATCGTTGGGCGGCGTGAAAACCGGCAGATCCAACGACACATCGCTGCCGCTCAGCCCGAGGGCGTCCGTGTAATCGGCAAAGGCATTGCCGAGGTTCTCCAGCGTCTGTACGACGGGCGCGGGCCACGAGGCTGTCAGCTTCTCGCGCCACGCGCGCGGCTCATGGACAAACCCATTGGCGCCGACCAGGCCCGCCGCCAGCGCCAGCATGAGAAACTTGGCGATGCGCATCCAGATGGATGGCGATGTGGTTTTCTTGCCCATCAACAGCCTCCGCTGCGCCGCGTGCGAAGTGTGGTCGGGGCGGCGGCGCTCGCTTAACCGGAAACCGGAAGTGGAAACCACAGAGAGAATGGTACCATCCTTGGCCTCGCGCAGACAATTCGAAAAGTTCCGGGTTTGCGCGGGGATCCATCATTTTTTCTAAATGAGGCTCTTGCAAAACCCCTCGTGGCATGGGCGTCCCGCCCATGAATCACGGGCAAGATGCCCGTGCCACTTTGGCTGCCAAGGGTTTTTGCAAGAGCCTCTAAATAACCGCCAACACCCCCACTCACGGACCCATTGCCCCGAGGATTGACATCCCGCAGTCTCGCGCCTACTCTAACGGAAGAACTGGAAAACGCAGGGCCGACCCGGAATGTAACACTTTCGGAGGAGCGGGAATAGTACAGTAGGAGGCGGTATGCCGATTGAAGAAAGAGTGTCCAGGCTGTATCTGCAACATCAAAGCATGTTGATGGATTACGTCCGCGCGCTGGTTCGTGATCCTCACGATTCCGAGGATGTGCTGCAGGAGACAGGCTTGATCATCCTGAGCCGGGCGAAGGTTCCGGATGAGGACGCCGTTTTTCCCGTCTGGGCGCGGGGGGTGGTTCGGAATACCGTGCTGCACTTCTGGAGAACGCGCAAACGGGCGAAGGTGATTGCCGACTCGCGCCTGATCGATGTGTTTGATCAGGCTTTTGAGGAAGCAGACCCCGAATCCGAGCAGATGACCGCCCGCCGGATCGCTTTGGCCGAATGCATGAAGCGGGTGAAAGGTCCGGCGCTCTCCGTTCTTCGCATGCGCTACCTGCAGGGGCTGACGTGCGAAAGTGTGGCCGCAGTTGTCAAGAGAACCCCTGTGTCCGTCCGCGTGATGCTGATGCGCACGAGAAACGCGCTGGCCGAATGTGTGGAGTCCAAGCTGGCCGGGGAGGTCGCATGAATAGGACTCGCGATGAAAAAGAGATGCTGGAAGAGCGCCTGATCCGATGGGAAGACGGCGAACTGGGGCCGGAAGAAACCGAAGGGCTGATCCAGTTGCTGCAAGAAGACCAATCCGCGCGGCGAAAACTCGTCATGCACTGTCTGCTGGATGCCGGCATCGTCCGGGAATTGAACGCCGGAGATGCTGAAAACAAGCGGGCGCGTTCCGTGGCCCTCCCCGGTTCCCGTCTATTGGGATGGCGGTGGGTGATCCCGCTGGCCGCCGCCGCGAGTCTGACGATCGCTGTCGGCGGCGCATGGTGGTTCAACCGGCCGCAGGCCGGGTCGCTGGAGTTGCGGGTGGTGGAGGTCAGAGGGAAGTGTTCAGTGTTCAGTGTTCAGAGTTCAGGGGAAGAGGGTCCTGAGTCCGGAGTCCTGAGTCCCACTGTCCTCCGGGTCGGCGATGTGATCAGGCCCGGCGATGGCGTCGAGGTCGGTGCGGATGGCTACGCGAAGCTGGTCTATCCCGACCGCACACGGGTGGAACTGCAGCAGAACACCCGCCTGCGGGTGACGCTGGAGGCAGGCAAGGCGAAGAACGCCAAACGGCTCGCGCTGGATGCCGGCACGCTGGTCTGCTCGGCGGCGGCGCAGAGGAAGGTGTTTGCGATCCAGACGCCGCATTCCGTGGCGCGGGTGGTGGGGACGCGGTTTAGCCTGGGGGTGACGGAGGCTGAGTCCAGGTTGGGGGTCCAGGAGGGGAAGGTGGCGTTGATCCAGGGGGATAAGATCCTGGAGGTGACAGCCGGGAAGGCGGCTATCGCAACGGCCACGGGCATGGAAATGGCGCGCGGGGTTGTGTA
>JBIJDW010000308.1:0-4112 GCA_044343885.1 Kiritimatiellia bacterium | reverse complement strand
GTATCGGTATCGGTATCGATAAAACCAATGGAATTTCGACCCCGATTCCGATACCGACCCCGACCCCGATGACTCAATCGCCTCATAATTAGATCCGCCTCAAGATCGGAGATTGGCTGTGGATTTACCGCATTGACATCGACATCTCGATCCGTCATGCTTATAGGTATGAAAAGTTCATATCCGTTCGATCTCAGCGGGCATGCGCCCGTATCTTCCATGAGGCGATATCTGATCATCCTGATTGTGCAGGCGCGCCCCGGAATCCGATTCGTCATGGCGCTCGCCGTGTGGCTGGCCGCCGCAGGCGCGGGGGCCGGGGACGTGCCCGTTCCAGAACGGACGGAATTGCTCCGGCTGATCCGCGCTCAGGTGGATCACGCCGCGCTGGCCCCGGCCGCGCGCGCCGGAACGCCGCGCCCAGGCGCCAATCTGCCTCCGCTCGGCAAGGCGGAGGCAGAGGCCTGGCGCCAGGCGTTGTGGACCGCCTGGACCGAACAGGTGAAGGAGACGCGCACGCCGCAGCAGATCGAGCTCGGTGATCCCTGGACCACCGGCCGGGGCATCGTCGCCGCGACATGGTGGCCGGCGCCGGACAAGAAGCAGGCGCTGGTCATGCGGTACTTCACCCGCGTGTTCGGTGAAAAGCCGGAGGGCGGCTGGCCGCTGTACATCAACCTGCATGCGGGCGGGAATAATCAGGCTGACAATGACCGGTGCTGGGCGCTGACCCGGACGCAGTACGCGATCGGGACCGGTCTCTACCTCTGCCCGCGTTCGCTTCGGGACCTGGCCGAGAGCTGGTACGACCCGGTCAACTATCCCCTGCTCGACCGCATCCTGGCCGAGGCCCTGGCCCTGTGGGATGTCAATCCGGACAAGATCTACCTGATGGGCTTTTCCATGGGTGGCTGGGGCGTCATGCACCTCGCCCCCACGCTGCCCGACCGCTGGGCCGCAGTATCCGCCAGCTCCGGCGCGGGGTTCGTGGGCGCGACCGGGCGCAGTCAGCCGGACAACCTGCGCAACACGCCCATCCTGATCCAGTCCGGCGGCACCGATCTCGCCTTCGGCCGCCTGCCCCTGTCCCGCGCGTTCGCCGCCGCGCTCAAGGGGTTCCACGCACTCGACCCGGCGGGCTACGAGGTGGTATTCAAGGAGCACGCTGGCCAGGGGCACCAGATCAATGACGGCGACGCGCCGGGCTGGCTGGCCCGACATACGCGCGAGCCGCTTCCCACGCGCATCGTCTGGCAGCAGCCCTTCCCCACAGCGGGAAACTCCAAGGAGAACATCGACAAACTGAACGCGCGCGACTGGGCCACGGCGGCGCACTATGCGCGGCAGGCCGGCTGGCTGCGCAATGATCAACCGGGCGCCTACCAGCGCATCGTCGCGAGCCGGGTTGGCAACACGGTGACGATCGAGGAAGCCGATCACGTCGGAGAAATCGTCATCCTGCTCAACGACCGCCTGGTGGATCTCGATCAGCCCGTGCGCGTGCTGTGCGGCGGCAAGGAACTTGCTTCGGTCACGCCGAAGCGGACGGTTGACGCGCTGATCGCCTCGCTGATCGCGCGCGGCGACCCGCAGATGATGTTCTCGGCAGAACTGGTTGTGAAGCCCGGTGACACGACGGCCGCGCTCGAAGGGAAAGACCTGACGACCGTGGCGGATCTCCTCCGCCGCTCGCGTTACCGCCAGGCGAAGGGACGCTTCGCCGGGGCGCTGGACGACCTCGATGCAGCCGTCAAGCTGGACCCGGCGCGTGGCCTGGACGGCGGGTTCAAGGAGATGCAGACGTTGGCCGCCACGCTCAAGGACGTGCCGCGATCCGCTGAAATCATCTGCCGCTGGGCGGACGCGGACGCGGGCAACGCCAGCCTGCAGCAGCAGGCGGCACAGTTTCTGCTTGGTAATGACCCCGCCCACCCGGTAGATGCAGTCGCCGGGTTGCGCTTCGCCGAACGCGCCGTCGCGGCCCAACCCACCAACCCGCGATTTCTGCAGACGCTCGGGTTCGCCCAGCACGCGAACGGCAAGGTGGAGGAATCCGTGGCCACCATCCGGAAGGCGATGGGCCTTTTGCCGGCGAAGGGTAGCGAAGAGCAGCGCAAGCGAATGGAAATGATCGTGAAAGCGTTCGAGGGAAAAGATCCGGCGCCTGACACGCCCGGGGCTGGCACGCCTCCGTCGTCGGCCATCCCGACGCCCGACACGCCGGCGACGAACCCGCCTGCAGCGGGCAAGCCTGCGTCGGAGGTCGCTCGCGACACGCTCACCCGGCAGCTTGACCTGGCCAAGTTCGTGATCCACACCGATCTTTCCGAGGTTCAAGCCAAGCACTACGCCGCCTTCTTCGATGGCTTTTACACCTATTTTTCGACGAACTACTTCCCGCTGGCTCAACCGCAGAAACTGAACATGCTGCTCTTCAGCAAGACGGCGGACTACGAAGCCTTCCACGCTCCCGGCAAACCGCCCTCGCCGTTCGGGTACTACCAGCCGGCCCGGAACACGCTGGTGGTGAATGTCGAGCGGGGCCTTGGAACGGCCACGCATGAACTGGTGCATCATTTTCTCACCGTCGGCGGCATGGCGCACCATCCGGATTGGATCAACGAAGGCATCCCGATGTTCTTCGAGAAATTCATGGGTTCTGTCGCGGACGACGGCACGCTGAACATTTCGTTCGGATACTTCAGCAACTGGCGCTTCCCGGTGGCCAAGGAAAAGATCGAAACGTACACCTTGTCGCGATTGATCGAGGAGGGAGACCCCTGCCTGGCCAGTTCGTTCATGCTTTTCCTGCATACGAAAGGACACATGCGGCGTTTTGTGCAGCAACTGCAAGCCGGGGGAAAGGGTGCCAAGCCGGCAGAACTGCTCGTCACGGTTTACGGTCAGCCCCTAGACACGATCGAACGCGAATGGAAAGCCTGGGTAGCCGGACAGCCGATCGACGGGAATGTCAACCTCGTCCCCTCCTCCTTTGTCAAGACAGCGTCCGAATGGCGCGCCTGGTGGCAGGAAAACAAAGAACGGCTGGTGTGGGATGAGACGCGGGAAATTTACCGGGTTCGCTGAGCCGCGCACCCGGCGATAGAATCGAATGAATCGAATCAATCGATTCCCTCGAATCCATCGACATCAACAAGAGAGGGATGAAGCTATGAGATTCGATTTGCCGAAACTTCACCGCCGCAGCCTCTGCTGCTGCGTCTGGCTCGGTGCCGTGGCCTGCGTTGCCGTCGGGCACGCGCTGGCGCAGGATGCGTCCACCAACGACCAGCCTGCCGTGGCGAATGCGGTGGCGAATCCGGACGCGGAGATCAATACCTGGCTGGCCAACGCCATGCAGTCCTTGCGGGCGGGAAATCCGGACGCGGCTTTGTCCCTACTCTTGCGCGTCATGCAGGTTGGCCCGGAGGTCATGGCAACGACCAATGGCGTGACGTTCCTGCCGGCACGGAAGCTGGCCGGCGCGCTCATGCGCGCGCTCCCGGAACGGACCCTCACGGCCTACCGTCTGCGGATCGGAGCGCCGCCCGTGGACCTTTCGGGCCGGTCCCCTCCCCCCCTGGACCTGGCGACGCTGGAGGCGTCGTATCGAAACGGTCTGCCGGACGCCGCACGCGTGAAAACGGGCCTGCGCCTGGCCGGCCTCTATCTCGACCAGGAGCGCTTCACGGAGGCGCGCCGGCTCTTGCAGGACCTGCTGGACGAAGTCCCGACGACGGACGCATCGCGTTCCGATTTGCTGGCGCGCCTAGTCGTGGCCTGCGCCCGGGTCGGGGATACAACCCAGGCGCAATGGGCCTGGGCCGAACTCCAGAAGCTGGGCGACACGGATCGCTGGGCGTCGCTTGGCGCCGAGATTCGCTCCGCAACGACGCCGGTCACGCCGGCGTCGAACGCCTGGACCATGGCCTACGGCGGGCCGACGCGGGAGGCGGCGCCCGCGCTGTCCGCACAAGACTTCGGGACGAATGGCGAGTGGATTCTGCGCTGGGGACTGAATCTGGGCTCGGGATTGGTCCGCGAAGGAGTTGGCGCCGACAACGGTCAGACCAACCTTCCGCCGAAACTCGGCCTGAGCCGCGCATTCGCCA
>JBIJDW010000048.1:0-12778 GCA_044343885.1 Kiritimatiellia bacterium | reverse complement strand
CCAATCCCGATCAGGTCGTCAAACAACTCGTCGACATCCCCACACGAGTGGATGAATACCGACTTCCCCGCGTCGCGCACAACGCCGTACATCCGTTTTAGTTCCGGAAAGATGAACTCGCGCCACAACGTCGGCCCCATTAGGAGGCCGCGTTGCTGGCCCCAGTCATCCCCAAAATACACCGCATCGATGTCGTAGGTAAGGGCCTTCTCCACCTGTGCGATGTTGTAGTCAGTGATCTCGCGAAGAAGCCGCCTCACAAAGTCGGGATGATCGATGAAGTCCAGCATCAGGTTCTCCATCCCGCGCAGCGTCCACGCCCGCTCATAAAGGGAGAAGCCGATCGAGAAGATCCTGAAACGGTCTCCGTGCTTCGCGATCTTCTCCGGCATATCGGCAAAGTGGCGATCATCTTTGGGGTTGGGAAACGCATAGCGGGATAAATCCGGCGCAACCAACTGGGGATGCTCCACGTTCCCAATGTCCTTATCCACGCTCCTGTCCCAGACCACACCGAAAGGATCCCGGACGCGGTCACCGCCGAGATCCTCGAAGCAGCCAACCTGATTTCCCATCCACAGCAGATGGTTGTGCAGAACAGGCTCCAGATCGCTCACCCCGAAATGCCGGACGAGCTTCTCATGCGCCTCGATCGTGAACGAAAACGACCACGGCACATAAGGCGGTCGATCTCCCGCAAGCACCCTCTTGATCACTTCCCGCTTTGTCATTCGTGCGTCTCCCTTGTCGGATCTTGTCTTGTCAACTTACGATTTCCTGAGTTCCGCCACTGTCGCCTTGAGCACCGCGCTGGCTTTCTCGCACACGGCCACGCGCTGCGGGTTGATACCCGGCTCCCACGGGCTGACTCCGCTTCCCAGCCGGGGAAGCATGGCGGCCAGCGCCGGCAGCAGTAGCGGGCTGGCCCTGTTTTGTCATAAAATCCTCAATGACGCAAAACTAACGCGTTAATGCCGTCATAAGCTTGGAACCCCTGATCGAAAGATACGTTGGTGAAACCTGCCGCCTCGGCGAACGCCACGAGATACGCATCGCCCCACACCCGGTGCGAATAGTTGCCTCCCTGTGTGCGTCGGCGCCAGCGTTGTTCCAAGCCGACCGGTTCCTGCGCAAAGAAGACACGGTCATCGCGCAGAAGGGCATCGTAGTTCTTCCACGCCGCGGCCAGGGTTAGGGCATCGTCCTTCATCACGGACGGGTTGGTGGACAATCGCAAGAACCCCTGCTGCGTGAACCGGCAGAACCCGCAGACTTTTGGGATCAGCGTGTCGAACCATTCCACCGCGGCACGATGGTGCATGTGCGCTTCGAAGACAAGTGCCAGCCACACATTCACATCAGGCAGATACATGCGTATCCTCTTTCAGCATGGTTTCGGCTACGATATCCGCCGTGATCCGCAACGATCCGGGGCGGCGCGAGCGCACCAGTGGAAGCTTCACGCGGCGTCGGGCGGAAGCTTCGCAGATAGTCCCATCGAGTTCATGCACCACGGCATCGAGGATGAACGCCCGCAGCGTCCGTCCCTGCATGGCGGTCTCCGCCTTGGCCCGACGAAAGACATCGTCAGGAAGTACAACGGTTGTTTTCATGCGACCATATAAGCATATTTCCGCTTTACCGTCAACGGGGTCATTCCGATCTCAGCAATTCTAATTATGACAGCCGCTATCGGGATCCAAATCGGGATCGGGACCGAAATCGACGAGAAAGGAAGGAATTCGACCCCGATAGCGATAGCGATTTCGATTTCGACTGTACAGATGTGCCATAATTAGATCCTCTTCTCCCTCCCGCCTTCAACACCATCACGCTGTACGGCGCGAGTTCAACAATCCCCTTGTGCCGCTTGCCGGTAATCAGGTCGGTCATGGGGCGCGGCAGCGTCACGCTGCCAGGCCGCGAAGTCCATCACCTTGCCGCGCCGGAACAAATCCAGATATTGCGCCCGAAAGGATTTGACGGCGTCAGGCTCCGTGACAAGATCCGCCCAGGGCAAGGGCAAAGTGCGTGTAGCCGTAGTCCGGACAGGTCTGCCGGCAGTGATCCGTGGTGCCAGGCGCGCAAAGGCCCGCCCCCAATCCTTGAGTTTTCCGTCGACCGTGTAGAGCCCGCTGCCACGGCTGAAATCCGAGGCCGTCGGCGTGTCCCGGTAGGGCCAGAACAGCCAGCCGCAGACGTCGCCGCGGGTAGCCTTGACCAGCCGGGTGCACCAGTCGGTCTGCTGTTCCTCCGAGCGCCAAGGCTGCTCACGCCCGCCGATCGGCACATTGCTGCCCGAGTACCAGCCGCACTCCTCCATGACCAGCGGCTTGCCCGGGATGTGCATATAGCGGCAGATGGCACGGGCATGCCAGAGGGTTTCCTGCATCCCGTCGGGCGTCTCACAAGGATCACGGTAGAGATTCGGATGCCAGTTGTGGTGCGGATAGAAGTGGATCGAGGTGTAGTCCAGATACGCGGCCATACGATGCGGGTTAAAGGCGATATAGGAATCCGGCGGATACCAGTCGAACGGCACGCTCTTTTGGTGCATGCCAATGGTGACCAGGTGCGTGTCGTCGGTTTCACGGACGGCGGTAGCCATGCGCCGGACGTACTCCGTCGCCAGATCCTCTCGGAAACGGTGCACCGCCGCCAGCCACCGTTCGCCCTCCCGGACCGGCGGCTTGGGCAAACTTTCCGGCGCATCAAGGGCGTGCGTGGCGCGCCACCGGGCCCAGCGCTGATTCATGGCTGGCGTCGGCAAGGAGGGCGCATAGGGTTCGTTCTGCAACTCGTACGCGAACAGCGCCGGGTGGCCACGAAAGGCCTTCCCCATACCACGCCATGCAGTCTCCAGTGCGGCCATGAGATCGTCGCGCGCGCAAACTTCGTAGGGTGCGTCTTCGCGCCACCAGTCAGGCTTCCCCTCCCACATGCTGGGCCCAGACCAGATCACCCGCAGCCCCCTGGCTTCGGCCAGCGCGAGCATCTTCATCATCTTGGCGATACCCGCCGCGCGCACGCGCCGGGGACTTTCGAGAAGATTCTGAATGGTGCTGAAGACACGGATGGTATTCGCGCCAATGGTCTGGATGTGATCCAGGTGCTCGCCGACCCGAACCGGATCGAACTGCTCCCAGATACGAGGGGCCCATCCCGTCGCAGGATCATAGTAGTTGCACCCCCACGGTGTGAACGAGGCGCCGGAATTCCGTTCCCGGAACCCCCAGCCTGACGGATGAACCTGAATGATTTTCATCGTGTTCATTTCTTTTCGAAACCCGTCGATCCCGTCGATCCCCGTCGAATCCTGTCGATGGGTCTCGATGGGATGCGACGGGTTTCGCCTCCGCTTCTATCCCCGGCTGAATCGCAGCGTGCGAATCTCGAAGGGGCGCAGGTCCAGTGCGACCTTGCCGTTCTTGATTTTCGCGACGCCCTGTTTCTCCTCCAGCATGTTGACCGTTGCCACCCGCTTCGCCGGCAACCCGCAGGTAAGCGTGCAGGTGGTGGCCGTGCGCATGGCCTCGTAGAGCCGTACGATCACGTCGCCGGAGCCATCCTCGGCAGGTTTGACCGTCTCGATGATCACGTTCGGCGCGTCCACCGCGAAGAGGCTGGCCGTACCGGCGTCGCCCGGCTGTACTGTGACCGGCACGTTGAAGTCGTAGCCGCTCTGCACGATGCCGGCGTCGCGGAATGCGGCATTGTTCCAGCACTGAAACGCGTATGCGAACTCCTGCACACCACGATCCGCCGTCATGTCCGGCGCCAGCGGGGCGCGCAGCAGGGTCAAGTTAATGCTGTTGCCTTCGACACTGATGCCGTACTTGCTGTCGTTCAGCACAGCGGCTCCGCGCCCTTCTTCCGCCAGCGCGGTCCACTTCTGGTTGCAGACCTCGAAGCGCGCCGCATCGTATTCCATGGAGGCGTGCGTGGGGCGTCGCACATGCCCGAACTGGATCTCATGCAAAGCGTCCTCGCTGTGCACGGTGACCGGGAAATTAACCTTCAGGAGCTTGTGCTTCTCCTGCCAGTTGATCCGGGTGCGGAACTCCACGCGCGGCGAGCCGGCTCGCACCGAGATCTCCTGCATCAGCTCGGACTCGTTGATCTGCCGGGTGACGCGCACCGTCGCAACGAGCGGGCCATTGGCCACGACCTCGATTCGGGCCCTGGCGTCGAGCGCCACGGGCTGGAACTTGTAAGGGCTGTCGATGTCCCAGGCGTCGAACCAGCTCGGCACGTCCTTGTAGAGCTTGAATGCGTTGCAAGGACCGGCGGCCATCTCGCGATCGCAGGTCAGGTCCCGGATGCTGGTGATCTCGCCAGCGGCATTGAGCGTCAGCTTGACGAACTCATTCTCCATCGATTGCTTTGTCGCGCGCACCGCACTCCTGGCCGGCGTAACCGGAGTGGCCTTGCGCAACGTCAGCCAGCCGCAAGCCGGCAGCTTGGGCGTGCGCGCCAGCGTGCGTCCATCCACCACCTGAACCGGCAACGCGTTGCCTGCGGCATCCTGCGCGCCCGCGAAACCGGCCGGCAGTTCGATCAGGGCATCCCGCTCCCAGGAGAGGGAGTTGAACACGGTGATGGCGCCGGCAGACTTCTGCACCAACGCCTGCCGCGCCTTGTCCGCAATCGCACGTGCGTCGCGAATGACAGCGGCATGCATGGCCTCCGCTTCCTCGTACACGCGATGGATGGATGAGCCAGGGATGATGTCATGGAACTGACAGAGCAGCACATCCTTCCAGAGTTGATCTGCACGGGCCAGCGGATAGGCGGCCTGCGCCAGCCAGGCGGCTGCGGCGCCCCAGAGTTCCGCTTCGCGCAGCCCGAACTCCGACAGGCGATTCCCCTTCTTGGTCTTCGCCTGCGTGGTGTAGGTGCCGCGATGGATCTGCAGGTACAGCTCGCCCACCCAGGTCGGCACCTTTTCGCGGTCCGGCGAGCGCACCATTTTGTCGAAGAAGGCCACGGGCGCTTCCTGCCGGCACTTCGGCAACCCTTGGAAGTCCTCCTGACGCCGCAGGTACTCGAGGTGCTCGCGGGTCGGTCCGCCACCGCCGTCGCCATACCCAAACGGGATGAGCCGACTCTTGTGCCAGCCCTCCTTTTGAACCCGTTCATGCCAGCGTGTCAGCGTTTTTTCGGGATTGGTCGTGGAGTTGTAGTCGTTGTGGAGATAGGAGAGCACACGCGAGCCATCCAGCCCCTCCCACCAGAACCAGTTGTGTGGGAACTGGTAGCCGCCGCTGTAGGTCCAGGCAAGCTTTTGCGTGGAGAAGTAATCAATGCCGCACCCGGCCATGATCTGCGGCAGCGCGGCGGAGTAGCCGAACACATCCGGCAGCCACATCAGCCGACTGTCCACGCCGAATTCTTCGCGGAAGAAACGCTTGCCATGGAGGAACTGGCGGATCAGCGACTCGCCGCCGGTGACGTTGGTGTCCGGCTCCACCCACATGCCGCCATCGGGAAGCCATTGCCCGGCGCGCACAGCCTTCTTGATACGCTCGTAAAGCGCCGGGTAGAGCGTCTTGGCCATTTGATAGAGGTGCGTCTGACTCTGCAGGAAGCGGTATTCCGGGTATTCCGCCATCAGCGCCAGTTGCGAGGCAAAGGTGCGGCAGCACTTCCGCTCCGTTTCCTGAAGCGGCCAGAGCCAGGCCACGTCGATGTGCGAATGACCAAAGGTGTGCAGCGTCGCGGCGCTGGTGCCATTGCGCGCCGCCAGCAGCGGCTGCAGGATCTTCCGGCCGGCGCGCACGGTCTTCATCATCTCGGCGCGGGGCAACTCCAAGTCCACGACCAGCGACATCTCATTGAGCGCCTCGGTCACTTCCGCGACCCGCAACGACTCCTTCTCCTGCGTGTGCTCGACAAATTGCGCCAGCGTCTCGGTGTCCATCCGGAGTTGGAACAGTTCCTCCTCCCAGATGCCGAAGGTGGTCACACCCACCTTGGTCTGCTTCGCGGGCGGCTCCGGGACGGCCTCCCGTCCGTATTCATAAGGGCCGCCACCGCATTCCATTGGCCCGTGTCCGCCATAACTTTCCACAAGGATACTGAACTTCTCGCCGCCCTTGGCTTTGCGTGTCAGCGTGATCTCGCGATCCGACCACCCTTTCGCGCCGGTAGCGACGCCATTGACAAAGATCGCCGATTCGCCACCCGTCTCGATGCGTAGCGCGATGCGTTCGCCCTTCGCGGTCTTGGGCACGACCACCTCGCCCCGGAACCAGGCGTATTCCCACTTGGCACCCCACTCCGTGCCCGCCGGCATCGGACGGAACTTCTGTTTTTTTGCCTGCTCCGAAGTGATGTGCTCCATCGTGCAGAACCCTTGCAGGTCAAGGGTCCCGAGTTCGCGATAAAAAAGGCGAGGCATGGTCTCACGCCACCGACCTACCCGACGCTGCCAATCTTGATTCATCATAAGTGCTGATCCTCTCGCCTCTTATTCTTGGTTGTTGGTTGTTGGAAGTTGATTGTTAAACGTTGAGCGTTGGGCATTCGTCGTGGCGAACGGCCCAGATCGGCGACCGCAACCCGCCAAAGCGCACGCAGAACCCCCACTCGCCGCTCATTTGCGTGATCTTCACCAGCAGCACATTGCGCCCTTTTTTGAGTCGCACCGGGAACCGGTCGGAATCCGGCTGCGCCCAGCGGCCGATCCCGAGGTTGGCGCCGATCGTTTCGCCGTTGAGCCAGACGGCAAAGCCGTCGTCCGATCCCAGCAGCAGCTCCGCGTCCTGGTCAACGGACGAGTCCAGCACCGTGAGCGCATACCCGAACGAGTCGTTCCGCACACCGAACACCGGCGTCAGGTTGTTCGTCAACCCATCCAGATCCAGATCAACGGAAAACCAGTTGCCCGTGAGCACGGGGACCGTTGCCGTGAGCGCCGCCTCGCCGCCCACCTTGTCATCGGCAAAGGGTTTGCCAAACGGACCCAGAACACTCCAGCGGCCAATGAAATCGCCGTTGCCCACCCTCTCGCCCGTCTGCTCCGTGGGCGACACGACCAGGCGCAGGGTCAGGGCGGACTTGCTCAGCATGCGGTTCCGCGCGCGGTCGAGACCCGGACCCAGCCGGATCGCCTCTTTGTGCACGGCTGCGCTATAGCCAGTGGCATTGCTATTATTGAGCGCCACCACCCGCCACAGGCGGAAATAGATCTGATCCTTCTCCCGTGTATAAGCGTGCAGCGTCGCCGCGGCTTTCATCGCGGCACCGCCGCGCAGATCGAGCAGGTTGATCCCCTGCGCGAAGAACGCGCGCGGCATGGACGCCGTGCGGGTGGCACCCGTGCGGACGTACGCCCGCTCCTGCGCGATCCCTGTCACGCGCAGTTTGACCTCATTGTAGGTTTCTTGAAATGGCAGAAACGGCAGCACCTTGCGCGCGGCCGGCTCAACAAAGAAGGGAAGCTTGTCCAGTCGCACGTCCACCGTGTCACCTTTTCGAGTATGACGCACGTGCTTGATGCCGATCTCAGACGTTCCTGTCGCTTGCCGTGTGGCCAGATCAACCGTCACCTCCTCGTGGCGCGGCGGCACGCCCAGCGCCTGAAGCAGGCCGAATGCCATGACCAGATGTCCGGCCGGATCCGGATGCACGCTGTCTGGGACCATGCAGAAGGCTGGATCCGCCGCCTTGGCCGCAGCCTCCACGTCATTCATCAATCGGTGCAGGTCGGCGACCGGCAACTGCTCGGCTGCCGCCAACGCCAGCACCTCATCGGCCAGCGCGCGCAGCGACTGGGTGTTGTACTCAACCTTCCGGAGATCCGGATTCACGGTCACATCCACCATGCCGGGCGTCAACAGCACCACCCGCACGTTAGCCGCCTTCAGCCGGCTCACCAACTTCCGCATGCCACCCGCAAACGCATCGCGGATCTCTGGCTTCATGGGGCAGTAGCCGCCGTCGTTCATGCCGTAGCAGATCGTGACCACGTCCGGCTTGAGCGCCAGCACATCACGCTCCAGGCGCGCACAGCCCCCGGGCGCCGTGTCCCCGCCCCAGCCGGCGTTGAAGAACGTCAGCTTCAGTTCCGGATAACGCGATGCCAGATAGGCCTCGACGTAGTTCGTATAGAGCTGTTGCTCGGTGATGGAATCGCCAAGAAAAACAATGCGATCATTTTGGCGCAAGACAAAGTTGTTTGACATGTTGTGATCTCCTGACACCTGACACCTGAAACCTACACCCCACTACTACCTCAACGCCTTGGCCAACACCGGCAGGCTGACATCCAGCCGGTAATCCACCGATGAATGGTCATCGGGAAACTCCTCATAAAGGTGCGGCACCCCAAATGACTCCAGTCGGCGGTGCAAACGCCGCGCGCCATAAACCAGATTGTATTGATCGATGTCGCCGCAGTCGATGTAGAGCGCCTTGAGCCGTTTCAGACCAGCGCCGTGCTTCTCGACCAGCGTCAGCGGATCCCACTGCAGCCAGTTGTTCCAGCGCTCCGAAATCAGTTCGCAGGTGTCGTGCGTCACCGGCAGGCGAATCCCGTAGGGCGCAGAAAGGTCAGGATCAAAACTCGCGGCCTGCGCCAGAATCATGATGACGTTGATGTCGGCGCCCTTGAATTTCTTCGATTCCCAGAACGTGTCCACCCATTTGCCGCAATCAAATCCGAACCGAGCCAGCTCGCGCAGCACCCCCGCAAATTCGTGCCGGTAGAGCAGCTCAAACCCCATGTCTCCGGAATGCACGGCGGCCGCGCTCCAAAAATCAGCGTGCAGCAGAGCATGCACGATCGCACCATAGCCGCCGCTGGAATGACCGAAAATGCCGCGCTTGCCCGTGCCGCCGCAGCCGAACGTGCGTTCGACAAACGGGACAGCCTCCTGCAAAAGAAAATCGTCCCAACGTCCCATCGCGTCTGAATTCACATACTGGTTGCCGCCCAATCGGGTGAAGCAATCAGGGAAAGCCACCACACACGGTGCCATCGTGCCGGTGGCGATCAGGCGATCGAGCCGTTCCGGCATGTTCTCGCCGAAGTTCTGCCAGTTCGTTTCAGCCGGACCGCCGGAAGTAAATCCGACAACGTTCACGAGCAGCGGCAAGCCGCCGCCGTCATGCCCATGGGGCACGTAGACGGCGATTTCGCGGCGGGCCGGATCGCCGAGCCGATTGCCGACCAGCACCTGGCTGTCAAGCGACAGGCGATGGATGGCACCGGCTGGAGTAGTTGGATCTTTTCGCATGCTTTGATCTCATTCAGAACCGATAGTCAAACGAATCGACGTCAATATGGCCGTTCTCGTTCTGGTTGTTAAAGGTGTAGATGCCAACGATGTCGCCGCGCCATCCGCCGCCGACGAGGGTATAGGCTTCGCCCAGCGGGGCGAATGGCTGGCCGTCCGTGCTGTAGGAGAAAACGCACTGGTCGTCAAAGCCCGCCGCCGAGCGCAGCCAGAGGGCGGTTGTGCCCGCGGGCAGCGCGGGGCCATCGGTGGGCGTATCGGCTTTGTTGAATCGCATGGCCAGCGCGGCGCCGGTCTTGCGCACGGCAATGGATGCCGAGGTGTTGCCAGGGCCGAAGTGTACCAGCCCAGCCTCCTGTTCATCGGTCATACTGCCCAGTTCCAGCCGGATCGTAACCTGCGTCAGGTCGTGGCGGGTGTGGCGCTGACAAATCACGTTGCGGGTCTTGAAGAATTTCCCCGGTTCGAGTTGCGGGAAGGCATGCATCCGGAGGAAGCCCGGGCGCTCGGTCAACGACCACTTATCCGCGCGCGGCTGGTGGTTCCAGTGCCAGCGCGGATCGAGTACCGGCTTCTTGAAATCATCGCTCCCCTGTGGCGTGCTGGCCGGAGATCCCGCGATGGGTTTGGGTAAGTGCCAGGCCATGCGGCCGTGGCCATCCTGAATGTCCACACCGGGGACAGGCCAGTCGTCAATCCACGTCACAGGCAGCAACTGGGGGAGCCGGCCATCGGAGGAGAAGCGATTGAACTGGCCGATCCAGAACCAGCGGCCGTCCGGGGTATCCACAAAGCCGCCTTGTCCTGGGATCTCCAAGTTCTTCCCATAGAACTCATCGCTCGCATCATTGACTGGGCCGAACTTGAAGACCTCGTACTTCCCCGGATCGCCCGGTTTGCCCGGCGTGCCGTCGGGTTTGACGCCGTAGATGTGCCTTGACCGGAAAACATAGGTTCCGCGTCCCTGTCCGGAGTCGAGAAACTCAATGTGCACAAGGTAGTAGTAGCCGTTGCGTTTGAGAATCTTGTTCCCCTCGGTGGATTGGCATGGGGAGACCATTGTGCCGCCGCGCGGGTAGACATAGGGGCCATCGCCGTCATTCATATGATCCACATCCGCATCGAACAGTTGCGAGCCGTCGGGCGCCATCTCGAACAGATAGCCGAACCACTGGCTGCCCGGCCGGCTGGCGATCAGGTACGCTTTGCCGTCGTCATCCCAGAACGGGCACGGGTCGGTCCAGGCCGTGGTGCGCAGCGATTTGCCGTTCTTGTCCATGATCTGCCGCACCTGCCACGGGCCGGCCGGGTTCGTGGCCGTGCAGACGTAGAACCCCTCGCCCGAGTAGCAGTTCACGAAGACCCAAAACTTCCCGTCGTGGTAGCGCAAACTCGGGGCAAAGACGCCGCCGCCATAGCGGTCCATGCGGTCCCAGTTGAACTCCGGCGCCAGCACGGAGATATCGGGAATGGCCGCGCCGATGGTCGTCCAGTTCACCAGATCCCGCGAATGCAGGATCGGCACGCCCGGCGACATCTGGAAGGTAGAACTCGCCAGGTAGTAGTCCTGCCCGACGCGAATAGGGCAGGGGTCGCTGTAATCAAAAGCGAGCACGGGGTTGCGAAAGGTCCCATCGCCCTGGTCGCCGGAGTTGCCGGTGTGGGTGTTTTCTGTACAAGATGCTGGTGTGGTCATTTCAGTTTCCTCATCACGCCAAGGGGTCGACCCAGCGTCGGCGGAGACTAGCAGTCGTAGGCACACGGGCGGGCAGCGTTTTAAACGCCAAACACTATACGCATCGGACGGACGGAAAGCAAGACCAAGCAAGACGAAGAGAGTAGGACGGGCGCATCCCTGTTTATGTTGCGCGCAACATAAACGGGGATGCGCCCAAGAGCGAACGAGTTGTCTACTCGATGTTAGGCTTTGTGGCTTCAACTTCCGGTTTTAGAATAACCGGAATCTCCACAATCGACACCGAGCGTCGCGGGAAGGTGACGCGCAACTTGCCGCCGGTAACCGCGACCGGCTGGCTGCGCTCGGTCATCCAGCCTTTTCGCACGGCCACCTGATCCTCCGGCGTACCCTCGAGCAGGTGCTGCACGGACTTGCCATCGGGTGGTGACAGCGCGGTGAGATCCAGCTCCGCCTCCTGGTCGGCATCAAAGGCGCGGTTGATGGCATGCACGAAGACGGCCTTGTCACTGCGCGTGGCCACCACGTCCAGCAGGGCCACTTTCGGTCGGGCATAGGGCCAGTTGACCTGATAGGGCTGAGCTACGACCGGCACATGGGTGGCCTGAATGGCCAGCAGGCGATCGCCGTGGTGCAGGTTGTAAAAAGTCGTTGCCGCGCCCTGTGCGTTGTAGTGCGTGGGCATCTTCCCGGTTGGATCCACGCGAATGGCGGCAATCCCCCAGGCGTGCCCCATGAGCATGGACTGATTCGCGATATGAATCACGTCGGCATGCCGCAGCAAACCGTTCAGAAACCCGGCGCAGCCGATCGCGGCCGCATGACGCCAGTCCAGACCGTCACCCAGACTGACAGCATCCTTGCCACTCCACCCGTTCCAATTCCACTCCGTCGAAGCGATTTCATAGCCGTACGTCTGCAACCCGCTGCCGAACCCCTGACAGTTGCCCGCGTCATCGAAGAACCCCGGCATCGTGGCCCAGGCCAGCCACCAGTCAGAAGGTTTCATGGATTCACGTGGCACCGGTTTGCCCTCCAGCTTTGCATCCGACACGCTGCCAAACGGCGAATAGAAGTGATGCGTAAGATATCGGACGCGCTTCTTGATTTCGGGATCGACATACAACTGAGCCTCAACAGGAAACCCGACCTGAGCATCTGCAATGAAATCGATAGTCGGATCCACCGCGCGCATGGCATCCACATACGTGATCAGGCACTCCCGGTACCACGGGAGCAGCACGTCCACCTTGTCGCTGCCGAGCGCCTTCTTTACCTCCTGCGGAAAGCGGCCGCACCACCACTCGTTGCCGAGCTGGAAGATCTTTACGCCATACGGCGCGGGGTGGCCGTTCTTCGCGCGAACGGCCGGCCAGTCCGGCATGCCGTCCGGGAGCTTCGCGCCCACCGGCGCGTTGGCATACGCCACAATCCCGGCCGCATGCTGCGCGGCCTCGGCCAGCGGCTTCTTCTTCGCCAGCGCGTCGAGAAAGTTGACAACCAGAATGCTGTCCCATTTGAGGTCCGCGGCCAGGCGCAAGTATTCATCGTAACCGAAGCGGTTGGTCACCTTATGCCCTTGGTGCCCCGTGGTCATTGGCCGTTCCGGCGCACGGCCCGGCACGTTCGACACCATGTCCGTCCAATCGATGAAGTCAATATCCGTCCCGCCCGGGAAGCGCACAATCGGAATCCGCATGGCGCGCAGCATCTCCACGTAAGCGTCTCACCAACCGCATGTCTGCCGGGCGGCGAGGGCCGGGTCATCCAGCGGCAAGATTCGATGCCTGGGGCACCCATCGTTCGGGAATGAGCGATGAGACTTCGTCGGTCGTCATCAGCG
>JBIJDW010000307.1:0-4137 GCA_044343885.1 Kiritimatiellia bacterium | reverse complement strand
GGCCCGGAACAGGAGTACTTCCTGATCGATCTCGAATTCTTCAAGGAGCGCCCCGACCTGATCCAATGCGGACGCACCCTCTTCGGCTGCCGTCCGGCGCGGCATCAACAGTTGGAAGACCACTATTTCGGCAACATCAAGCCGCGGGTCATCTCCTTCATGGCCGAGGTGGACAGCGAGCTGTGGCGTCTGGGCGTGCCGGCCAAGACCCGCCACAACGAGGTTGCGCCCGCGCAATTCGAGTTGGCCCCGGTCTTCGAAGAGCAGAACCTCGCGGTGGATCACAACATGATCACCATGATGGTTCTGCAGGAGGTCGCCGCGCGGCACGGGTTGGCCTGCCTGCTTCACGAAAAGCCGTTCGCGGGCGTCAACGGCTCGGGCAAGCACAACAACTGGTCTGTCTCGGGCCCCGACGGCAAGAACTGGCTCACCCCCGGCTCCACGCCGCACGACAATGCCAAGTTCCTCACCATGATCGCGGCGATCATCAAGGGCGTCGACACCTTCGCCGGTTTGCTGCGGGCGACCGTCGCCACGGCCGGCAATGATCACCGGCTCGGCGCCAACGAAGCGCCTCCCGCCATCATCTCGATCTTCCTCGGCGAACAGCTCACCGACATTTTCGAGCAGATCGCCAAGGATGGCGCCAAATCGTCCAAACATGCGGGCGTGATCGAACTGGGCGTTTCGACGATTCCGCAGCTCCCTCGCGACGCGACGGATCGCAACCGCACCTCGCCGATGGCCTTCACCGGCAACAAGTTTGAATTCCGCGCGGTCGGCTCGAACCAGAGCTGCGCCGGAACCAACGTCGCCCTGAACACCATCATGGCCTGGGCGCTGGACGAGATTTGCACCGAACTGGAGGCCGCGCAGGCGAAGGGCGAGGACTTCAACACGGCGCTGCAGAAGGTGCTGAAGGCCATCGTCAAGAAGCACAAGCGGGTGTTGTTTGACGGCGACGGCTACAGCGATGCCTGGAAGCGGGAGGCGGCCAAACGCGGTCTGCTCAATCTCACCTACACCCCGGCGGCGCTGAAAGAGCTCGTCAAGCCGAACGTCGTCAAACTGTTCGAAACGTACAAAGTGCTCTCCACGCGTGAGCTTCATTCCCGCTACGAGATCTATGCCGAAACGTACGTCAAGACCATCGCCATGGAAGCCGAGTGCGCCCTGCGTATGGCCCGGACGATGATCGCTCCGGCAGCCATGGAATATGCCTCCCTGCTCGCGGATGGTGCCAAAGGGCCGGCGGTCGCCAAGCTGAGCCGGCGGGTTCATGCAGAAACCAACGCCCTGCTCGCCGCCTGTGACACGCTGGAGGCGGTGGTCAAGGGCCACGATTCCACCAAGCAGATCGCCGCCATGGGAGCGGTTCGCGCTGCGGCGGACGAGCTGGAAAGCCTCGTCCCCGAATCCCTCTGGCCGATTCCCGGCTACGGCGAGATGTTCTTCCTGCTGTAAGCTCGCCCGATCGGATGATCATCGGAACGCCTCTGTTCGGAACGCAAACCGTCAGAGGCGTCACGGTCGGTCTCACCGGTCGTGTGCCCGCTAGTCTCTATACTCGGGCGGGATGGCAGACGTGGACGAGGATGCGCCTGCGCGTTCGCCCGCTGCCGCTGCCTTGATGCCAAACAGGAGGTAGCCCATGGCTGCCAGAAAATACAACAACCCGGGGACAGGCACGCGGATCTGAACGATGCCCAGGACGGTCTGGACGATGATGCAGGGCGTCAATGCGACCACCGTGAGGCGCAGCAGCTCGGTGTACGTCCTCCGGGTGTTGCACCAGGAAGCCAGGATCAGACCGATGGCTGCATAGATCAGGATCTGCAGAACTCGACCGACAAAGGACCCCAGGACCGCAAACGGGTACACCACGGGCGCCACAAACGTCTTGGCCTTGGCCATCCAGCCCGTGATCATGTCCCGATCCAGGGTGAATTCCTTGATCTCCTTGAAGGCGAACGTCCGGGTCTCAACCGCGTTCTTCTTGAAGGTGGCTTCCGTCTTGGTGACCAGCCCGAAGGCGTCCGTGCCCTGCAAGGATGTCATCGAACCCGTGGTGTCGATCACGACGATCGCCTGACCGGTCTTCGGATCCCGGATGGTACACGGCTGCTCCCCCTCAACGGACGCCTCGCCGTTCATGAAGGTGATCGTGGGGATCTGGGAGACGATCTTGGGCGCCTCGTTATTGATAAAATTGGAGAGACCCACTTGCATCTGGAGAATCGATGGAATCCAGCAAACGGCCAGCAGCAGCAAGAGATAACCGAAGCCCGTTCCTTTCCAATGGGCACACACATCGTGGTATAACGACGGCGAGAAAAATGACAACGCCGGCACATGAATGATGGAGTATTTTTTCATCTGATCCTACGTTTATCGTCATTGTCGCGACACCCTGCCGCGCTCGAAACGACCGGATCAGTATCGCAAAAAATGTCGCGCATGTCCACATCGGCTGGCCGTCGGCAGCAATTCCACATTATCACGGTCCGGCAAGGAAGCGTTCTTCATGGTGGACGGCTGTGTGGACGCCTATGCAGACGACGTCATGGCCTGCGGTGCGCGCGGCATCATCAGCGAGCCGTACACCGACTACAAAGCCTTGGCCCGACGCTACAAAAACTGTTTTTTGGCCGAAGTGTATACGAGCGTAGGCAGTTCTGCAGGACTCGGAGACCAGAACAGGATTGGGGGGATTGGGATGCAGTTGTCCCTGGGTGGTGTTTGACAAGGTCCGGAAAAAATGCGATTATATATTCCTTCGTATGTTGGGCGGCAAGGTGCTGTGAAACGGCGAAGCAGACGAGACTCGGGGCGTTACAACGATTACCCGCCGTCGTGTGATTTTGGTACGATTTTTGCTTAAAAACGCCATGCAACTCCGCTAGGGGTTAGCGGTATGTGCTTGTGTCACCAGAACAGTGATAGAGAATTCGTATTAGAGAGGGTTATTGACCTGTGAGTAATGTCCTTCATGTCTATTCCCGCAGGCGCGGGCCGACCGAAAAACGATTTTACGTTCGATGGACCGTGTTAGCGAGCGTGGTGGGCACGATGGCCATGGTCGTGCTGCCGTGTCTGGCGGATGAACGGGAGGTGGCGACGGCCACCGATCTGATGAATCGCGGGCAGTATTCGGAAGCCGTCAAGACTTTGGAGTCGGCGGTGGAACGGCAGCGGGATGACAACTCCCCCGTCGAGTTGCGAATGCTGGGCGAGTCTTACTACCAGCTCAAAGATTATGGCAAGGCGCGCACGTTCTATGCGCGTGCCCTGCCGCGCCAGACCACCCAGAAGACGAAGATTATTTGTGAGTCTCGGTTGGCCCTCGTGGACTACCGTCTGGGTGATCTGAACAGCGCGACGGAGCGCATTGATAATTTCTTGCGGAAATATCCAGACGACAGCCGGGTCGGAAACTTGGCAATCATTCAGATGCGGATCGCGCAGGATTCGCCCATTCCGAGGGCGGACAAGATCAAGAAGATGGATGAGATTTACACGAAGATCATGGCCAACAAGGATCGGTACGGCTACTACAACGCCGTTTTGGCCGCGCAGTCGCTGGGTGATGTGTATATCGAGGCGAAGGAACAGCAGAAGGCTATTGCCCTGTTCGTCACCGCCGTGCATGAAATGCGCGGCCTGATCATGGGCTTGGAGACCAAGAACATTGCCGTTCCGACCGATCTGGCTCAGGGGGTGGATGGGATGGCGCTCCAGATCGGGAAGTTTTACATGGAGCAGAAGCAATGGGGCGAGGCCACGAAGTGGCTGTATAACGTCTCCCGCTCGGAGGATCTGGTGGCGCAGGCCAAGTACATGCTGGCGCAGATCGCGTACCAGACGCAAGATCCCAAAGAGGCGACGGTTCAACTGTCCGATGAGGTACTGGGGCGGACTCCCGAAGGCGAGACGAAGAACTCCATGTATTTGCTGCTGGCGTTCTGCTGGCGCGACATCCCCAAGCCCAACCTGGAGAAGGCCAAGGAACTCCTGAAGAAGATCCCGGAGAAATCGGCTTCTTACATGCAGGCCCAACAGGGGTTGGCCGAAATTTACCGCGACCAGCAGGATGGCGTGAACGCCGAAAAGCATTACCTGGTGTCGGTCAAGGAT